>CALIAG010000229.1 GCA_938041325.1 uncultured Saprospiraceae bacterium
GAAAGTTCTTTTACAAATTCTGGAAGGTTTGAATTAAAAAGATCGTAAGAAAGGAAAATGTTTGAATTGGATTTTTCTTTTAAATTTTGATACTTCGTATAAATTGGTAAGATCCATTCTGACGCAGCTTCTTTTACATAATCATCAATTGTTCCCTGCTGTATTTTCTCTCTACTTTTCAAAAAAACTTCTTTGGCAATTTTGTTTTTAGGAAGGGAGTGGGAAAAACCAAATGAATAAAATGCCGATACCAAAACATCTCTAGGGTCCCTTAAAAAGAATACATGCTGAAATTTTTCAATTCCAGGAAAAACAAGAGGCATCCGTTGCGGTGCATAAATTTCACCTGTTTGAAAATAAAGTTGATCATAATTCTCTTCTAAAAAAGATTCATAAGTAGCACCTACCTCCAGAGAATCCCCCAAGCCCCAAATAGCCGAAGCATAATCGATTACGTTATAACTACTGTCATTCGCAACCATCCCAAAAAAATGATTCATAAAGGAAGATGCACATTTATGCGTCGTAAAGAATATTACTGAATTAGGTTTTTCACTTGCCTTTTGAGCATGTAATAATCTTTGATTTGTTGAATAAGTCTTAGGATTATATTTAGTTAAGAATTGCCGAATCATATCTTAATATTTTTTTGACAAAAACATACCTCTCAAGAATAATTTAAATAATGAAAAATAAGTAACCGGTTCCCAAATCTTTTTTAGATAACTCTCTTCGAATGCCAAATCCGGTTCCTTAGTCTCAGGACTTGTCAATGGGAAGTCAATGTCAAATGTCTCCAGATTCGCAAGTGGCACATCAGCGTGAACGGTGTGGGTTGCATCAGCTCCAAATCCTAAATTATTGACAAGGTTTTTTTGAGGAAAAATACATCTACTTTCTTCTTTTAGACAGCTGTAAATCCATTGGTAATCCCAAGTATCAATTTTGTTGATCTGATTGAAAAGGAATAACCAATGAAGATACCATTTAGTCTCATTTAAAGTTGACATTTCGTTTTTCAATCTTCTTTGAAGAAAGTGGTATTTACTGGTATTGGTTTCCCAATCGGCCATCTGATAATCTATCTTTTGTGCGGATCTTCTCCATGTGGCCCAGCCCCACATATTGACAAATCGTGTAAAAGAGTAAGAAGATTTATTGGGTCCATTGTATCCAAGATTGCAACCATTTATTGAAAATACATTTTCATCATCTTTGTATTGAATCAACAACTCTTCGCAATACAAAAAGAAGGAGGAAGCTGGTAGACAATCGTCCTCCAGAATTATTCCCATTTCCTCTTTTTCAAAAAACCAATTGATCGCTCCACTTACTGCTCTTTTGCACCCTTTATTCTTAGCATGATACAGCTTTTCAACTTTACAATCCCAATCAACCTGCTCAATTACTGCTCTTGTACTTTGACATTTATCAAAATCTTGAGGATTGGTAGATCTTGGCCCATCAGCAGCCACATAAAGTTTTCGTGGTTTTGCCTTTTTAATTTGATCAAAAACTTTTTGGGTTGTTTCTGGTCGATTAAATATGATGAAAAGAATAGGTGTATGGAGCGGCATCAATTTATTTTAAAAAGGAAACGATTTTAAATATTGTTTAAAAGGAATTGATGAATCAGCATAGAAAGCATGTTCAAAATTAATTAAGCTATTATTATCCATCTACGAGTTTCCTTAATTTTGCAATACTACTTCCTAAATATATTTCAACAACCTTACATCTTTTTTTATTGTTGATGTTACTAAAATCAACATACTTCAAACACTTGCGCGCGTTTTGAAAATTTCCTAGAATAAAGAGCTTAGTTGCAGCAATGTAAAACATATGTGATGTCAAACTCTTTTCATCTAAAGCTACTTGATTAGAAACATTTATGGTTCCCTTTATTGACCAATCACTTTTCGTTAGTTCTTGAAGTTTTGCAATTGTAGAAGAAGGTAATGCAGCTTTTTTTGCAGTTTCGTTTAATAGAAATAATTTTTCCAGCAGCTGCTTCTCATTTTGGCTAACGGTTTTTGAATCCGCATGAAATCTAAAATTAACAAGGATATCATCAACTTTTTTCACTTTTTCAATACCATAAGTAAATAAAAATTTCAGCCACATTTCAGCATCCATCATGTAATTGCAATCCTCATGAACGCCGCCTAATTCTTTTATCGTTTCTAAATCGAAGAAAGTTCCAGGTTGCACCAAATTTGCATAGGCGATAGTCTCCTCTAAGCTTCGAAGTCTGGTTCTGTAAACTAAAGGTTTCGGAAAATCTTTAACGTGACCAATCAGTGAATAACATCCGCTATTAAAAAAATTAGCACCGACAACTTCAAGAGCATTTGGAGTAAAGTAATCATCACTATTTAACCAATTAAAAACTTTTCCTGTGCACTTTGTTAAACCTTTATTAATAGCATGACTTTGTCCGTTGTCCTTTTCACTAACCCAGTATGTAATCCATTTTTCATATTTCATTATGACCTCTGCTGTTTCATCATTACTACCACCATCAATAATAATGTATTCAAGATTTGGATAATTCTGAAGTAAAATCGATCGAATTGTTTCTTCAATAAATTGGCCTTGATTGTAGCTTGGTGTAACAATAGATATTTTAGGATAGTCAATTGTTTCATCATAAATACTAGGAAGCACCTCGGTATCCCATGGCCATCCAGATTTTAAACTTTCTGGTAAATCTTGTAATAATCCTTTATTGTTCATCTTGAAATTTGAAATGTTTTTCGTAAAGTGTTTTTGATTTGGTATTTATATGATTCAAGTAAGTTTGCCCAATTCAATTTCCTCAGTTCGTTTTTAATATAGGATTCTTCTTTTTTTACGTTTGCTAAAAAAGCATCCTTAGCCCACTCGTAAAGTTCTATATCCAATGTATTTGCATCTCTGATGACTTTAAGTGTTATATTATCTAATTCAAGTACTTTCTTTCTTCGATGCGTTATATTTTGAGAGACGTAGCCAATATCCCATTTCCATCCGAATTCTTTTTTCATCAAAACTAAACTTTCATCAAAATATTCCTGGAGGCCACAAAACACAAAATGCTGTTTAATGTTTAGTTTTGCTTCTTCCAACATCCAAGGCTTACAACTTCCAAATGGAATATCGTATTTAGTATGAAGGTTTTTATGAAATCCACCTGCACCAATTAGAATTCGAACTTGTCCATTGTTGAGTTCGTTAGACAAACCACTTTTTACATATTCTGCCAATGTAAAATCATTGTCTTTGAAAGCTTTTTTGTACAAGTGGTGCTTCGTTTGTCTTTTTACATAATAGTATTGAGAAATTACTCTTTCAATTGGATCCCTTATGATCGTTGCATATTTATAATCTTGCTCAACAAATGCATGCATCCCAAAATCCATATGCCCAAAACACAATTGTAATTTATCATCTGACATTATTTTTTCTTTAATGACTTTTAAATTTGGATGATTTCCATCTACAAAAAAGCCATCTTTCTTATACTGTCTTTTGAAAATCGTTTGGATGGTTGATCCAGCAGATTTTGGTATATGTAAGAAAATTAATTTCTCTATCATTATTTTCTAAATCTCGTTGATTTGAGATTTTTAATTAACTCGTAAAAATCTTTTTTATTTTTCTTAAAACTCTCGTTACCAATTGCGGTTTTTTACCAGAATTAGCCGTTTTTGCTTGAATGGTAAATGCTTGGCCTAAAGGATGATTTTGTACCATAGGGATACAATCAACTTCTATTGTTTTAGGTTTTTCATTTTGCGGAAAAAATACCAGATTGACTCCGAGTTTGGTCAATAAAGAATATTTATTTTGCTCAAGATGTGTCTTGATTTCGCTTTCATGTTCTTGTGTATTGGCTTCAATAATAACCAATTTAGGTTTAAAGACTTCT
>CALIAG010000230.1 GCA_938041325.1 uncultured Saprospiraceae bacterium
AATAGTTGAGGCATTCGTGATGTCAGCCGGACAATCAATGCTTGTCGCAGTAGCAGGTTTTAAAACTTTTATCTCTTGAATAGGAGAAGACCATTGTCCAGGAATAATACCATCATCCGTCGCATCAAAAACATTATTCGCATCCGAATCGGTCGCGTCGTATTGACACCAATCAATCAAAATCCAAGTCCTTCTTATTTTTTTGCAATGCAAAGCATTGGCTTGTGTGAAAGTTGAAATTTCATCTACAAAATTGGTGTCTAGTAATTCACAAACACCTCTGTCTGTAAACCTTGGTTTTCCATCTGCCGCGGGCAAGTCATCAGGATGCGTTCCGTTCGCACAAGAAACTTCTATATCTGTATTTGGCCAATCAATATCCGCCTCTACGAAAGGATCAAAATTCACAACTTCAATTCTTTGAATACAAGAAGCTGTTCTCCCTGCGTCGTCTGTACCGGTGAAAGCTCTGGTCACTAAACCTTGTCCACATACTAAGCTAAATGACTCAACAGGTCCAGTCACTGTTACACTGCAATTGTCATTTGCCAATCCATCTGTAACCATTTGATCTGCATGAAAAGGAGATGGATCCACAATAGTATTGGTCGTTACATTTGCGACGTCTGTAACGACTGTTCCAAATTGAGTTAGATCTGGTAAACCAAGAATTCCAAACTCACAGCTTATCGTTACATTGGAAGGGCAAGTTATGGTTGGGGCGATGTTATCCATAACAGTTACTCTTGCATCGCATTCATTGTGATGCCCAAATAAATCGCCGCCTGCTTCCATTCTGCTTGGATCGACAGGACCCGTTCCTGGATCTACATCAAAAACGCGCACCGTTACATATAAACTTGTATTTCCAATATCTTCACAGCAAAACATCGCGAAATCATCGTAGTAAATTTGATTTCCAGTTCTGGCAGAATCATCATCTCCATTGCTGGTGTCACAAGTGGTTGCACCTTGATTTACAGTAGAGCCATTTGTTGTTCCAATCAAATCGTCTGTTCGTATTACTTTGAAATAAACTGTTTCACTACAATTGTCATGACTTCCATCATCAAAAGTTGTGGCGAATGCTTTTCCTGTTCCATCAGTGACTACAGAAACAGAAGTTACTTCAGCATTACAAACAGCTGTAGGAGGTATTAAATCTTCTACAGTCAATTGAATGGTTTCGACTGTTTCGTTATTGCAACAATCCGAAACGGTATAGGTAATGGTATGGTCACCAAGCGGCAAACCTTCAATAACCCATTGTTGCAAAGTAGTATTAAAGCTCACTGTCCCTGCACTCGCAGATACGGAGTAGTCTCCAAATAAAGAGCAGTTGTCGGTTATCGTAGGAACTGTTGCATACCATAGTGCATCACATGTCCATACGTCGGTACTAATGGTGAGGTCCGCAATTCCTGCGAACTGAGGTCCTTGATTATCTCCTACTTTTATTATTTGATTGTATTCTGCCGTCGCACTTGTACACCAATCCAAAACGGTCCATCGTCTTAGGATATCAAAACATCCACTTGATGAGCCATTGGAACAAGTGTATAATGGGATGTCTACAAAAGTGGAACGTATAGTTGTACAAGTAGCTTCTCCTGTTGGGCGTCCAGTACCAGTATACAAAACAGAACCATCTGCATTTAATGCATCATCTGGAGAAGGATGGCCAACATAAAGGTCGTTTCCATTGTTGTCAACAAAATCACCAGCATCGATTGCATTCCAACCACCTGTTGCTTCTTTGTCTTCACAATCCAGCATGGCTAAATCAATGTTGTCATAATTGCGAGGAGCAGTCACGCCAGCCAAAGTTCCAAATTCAATATAGTATTTTTGGGTACAAGTAGCAGTATTTCCTGCGGCATCCGTTGCAGTATAAGTACGTGTAACTACCTTGAAATAGTCATTGGTATTACAGTCAAATTCTTCTATAACTTCATCATCATCTAAAGTAACCATACCACATGCATCCATTGCAGTTGCAGCAGTAAGGGTGGTTAAATCTGTGTCGCATGGCAATTCGCAAATGCCTTCAATTTCTAAAATAAATGGATTACTTGTAGTATTAAATTCGTCGTTCCAGGTTCCTGATCCAGCAAACATCTCTACGTAATCTTGATTACCATTAATGTTGTTGGGTTGGTTTAGATCCCAATTATTGTAGGTGAAATTTTCACCATTCGACCAGATCCAGCCTGTCGTTGGATTGCTGTTAGCTTCTGTTCCACCAAAAGCAGCATCATCAGTAAGACCTAACCAAACATCATTTCCTGCGGCGGAAATTGCGGAAAAAATAAATGCGTTTTCGGCGGCTGAACTCACTGTTGCTAAATGTCCTGTAGCTGCAGCGGCAGCAGCATTTGCAACTGGCCATGTGCTAGAAGTAGTAGAAACGTAATAAGTGTTTCCACCAAAAGTCCCTAATAGGGTAAAGGCAGTTTCATCCACGGGAGAATAATCTGCACATGGGCAAGTCAATACTGGATCCGTTTTGTCTTCAATAAAAGCAAAACCCCAGCAATAAAAATCGCCATTTTGATCTAAAACGTTTACGGTAATTGTATTTCCTGCTTCACTACTTGTTGCCATAGGACTTGTCGCGATTGGTATTGTCATCGCTTCATCCTCAAAAAGTTCAACGGTATAACCTATTGTAGAAATATTTCCTGCCACCATTTGGGCAGCGGTAATTGTCGTTGTGCAATCATTGCCTAAAGGGACGTTTATCAATCCGTTACAAGCAGGAGATTGTCCAAATAGGTTTGAAGAGAAAAAAATAAAGGCTAGGCTTAAGACAAATAATTTTAGCCGGCCAATCAATAATTTGGGGGATTTTGAATACATGGAATCGTTTTTTACGGTTTAAGAATGTTTTAAAATAGTATGTGAGGCTTTGGTTAGTTAAGAACTAAACAAAGCATTACTTTTGGCTAATGGTATTTCCATGTAATGTCAAAATGAGTTGGCGTATAAAGCGGGAGTACCCGTTTTATTTCAAAGAGATGAATAAAGCAATTGTAAGAAAATCTTTATGCAAAGATTGCTACAGTATTCTTGAACTTAAAAGTCAAGATTTGCTTTGTTTCATCAAAAATAAAATATGCTTAGCGTGCTATCCCAGCAGGCATTATAATCCCTGTGCTATCAAGGATTAATTTTTTATGGAAGAGTTCGGTTTTGGGATAGACTTTCAAAAGAAAGGCTCTCGGTTTCAGTTTTTACAACTGATAAGCAATTGATCGTTTTGAACAGTTACTTATAAATAGGTTCTTCCAGTTTTTTAGAATAGTATAGAAAAAGGCTTATACTATTTTTCTATTAGTTAACAGATTTGCAAGATTCAGGCCATTTTTAATTCCGGACTTACTGAACTTGTTTAAAAATAGATAGATGAATAAATTGTAATCCATTGATTTCCAATTCTTCAGCTAATTTTTTTTCCATAGCTTTGGCTATGCAAAAAAAATGGAGCTTCGACTTGAATATCAAGCATCTACAATTAATTTCAACCTCCATTTTAAAACAAGTTCACTATCTTGTTTTTATTAAACATAAAAATCCATGCTCCATAATTTGAAGATTTACATATTATTCTTAATTTTTCTGTTGCCTTCTCTAGCTTTGTCTCAATCTCAATCCGCTCCTTCAATAGACTTGGATTCCCCTTATAATACCATGTTCGTTCACCTGTATTATTTGCAAGCGGATTCTTATCAACCTGAACTTGCTGCTAAAACAATTCAAGGACTCGACAGTCTATCAGCGATCGAAGCAGCAATAGAATTAAAACAAGTTTTGGATGGCAAAGGACTTTACATTCATTTAAACCTTTTACCACAACAGAATGATTATTTAGACAGCATAAGTCAGCAACCTTTTTACACGCCGTTCCCTAAAGAATTGCCAGCAGTTTATTTAGAAAAAACAAATGGGAAATGGTATTTCTCGAATGAAACAATAAAAAAAATACCTGGACTTCATAAGAAAGTATATCCTTTTGGAACAGATTTTATTGTCAACTTAATTCCAGGCGGCGGTCAACAGCGTTTTTTAGGCTTGGCGTTTTGGCAATATTTAAGCATAGCAATTCTATTACTATTTGCTTGGCTGTTTAATCAAATCGTTAGTACCGTTATTCGACCCTTGATTAAAAAAGGCTTGAAAAGATTTTTGGACGAAGGGGACAAAAGCAAGCAACTTGTGTTGAGTATTGCAAGGTTTGTAAGTTTGATTCTCATCACCTATCTGGTCCGTTTGTTATTGCCGATTGTTCAATTGCCCATTGGAATGGCAAAAGTTTCGGTACTTGCTCTGAACGTAGTTTTGACTGTATTCTTCGTTTTATTGGCCTTGCGGATTTTGGATTTGATCATGACTTTCTTTGGAAGATACGCCCGTCAAACGAATCACAAAATGGACGAGCAGTTGATTCCGATTATCAGAAGAGCTTTTTGGTTTTTGTTTGTAATCGGTGGTCTTGTTCAAGTTTTAAGATTACTTGATGTAAATGTAACCGCCTTGATTGCCGGTATTTCAATCGGTGGTTTAGCATTGGCATTGGCAGCTCAGGATACCGTTAAAAATCTCATCGGTTCATTGATGATATTTATAGATCAACCTTTTCAAATTGATGATTACATCGAATGGGGAGGAATGGCAGGCACCGTTGTGGAAGTTGGATTTCGAACAACGAGAATAAAAACCAGTGATACTTCAATTATAGCAGTACCCAACGGGACCATTGCGAATAATGCGGTAACCAATAAAGGCATGCGTACTTACCGTTTGTTTAATGGAATTTTAGGATTGAAGTACAATACTTCTCAAGAAGCTATTCGATTTTATATAAAAGGATTACATGGGATACTAGATAAACATCCTGCTATTCTTCAAGAAAACAAATATGTACACCTCACCGCTTTAGCAGATTCTTCTATTTCTGTTACCTACAAAGCTTACATTGATCTCAAAAATTTTGAATCTGAGTTACAAATCAAAGAAGATTTATTAATGGCATTTATGGCTTTAGCAGAAAAGTTGAAAATAGAATTTGCCTTTCCATCTTCTTCTATTTATGTCGAAATGACTCCAGACAAACCAATTCCCACCACAACCAAAGTTGAATTGGAAGGAAACTATGCCACTATTTTGCATAGTTATTTGGAGCGTCTTTCTTTTGATTCAGGGGAAAAAGAAGCCTAAATAGGGGAGTAAACAATTTGTTGATAAAAATTATAAACATTTTGTTGAATATAATTTGTTTGTTAACAACAAATTGTTTTAATTTGTAGTGTCAACCTTATTAGTGCAATTAAACAAATTCTCAATATTGGTCGAACCTAGTTCGGCCTGAACTTTACTTGCCAAACAAAAGCAATTTTTCACTTGCTCCTTGTTAGGGCTAGCGTTCTATGTGAATCTGAGAAAATAGGATTTGTCTGTTGCTTATATTTTTAACCTAATTGTCATGCGTAATTCAGCGTCCCAACTGCACCACATTGAGAAAACTTATCCCATTTTTAATTTCAAAAAAGCCAAGAAACACATTCACCAACATTGGTTTAGAATAATGATTTTAGTTGTTTTGGCATTTATTTTTACGAGGAAAGATTTTACATTTGAATTGAATCTTAACTCACAAGAATCGATTGCTAAAAATTTAGCCCTCTTTTCAAACTCAGAAACAGCTGCAAATACTCCTCAAAATAATCCGCAAACTGCTGCTGCTTTATTGCCCCTTTTACACGAAGAAAAAAATGAACCAGTAAAAAAAGAAGTCCAGAAACTTCATACTGAAGATACAGATATTCCATCCGTAACTTCCACACCGAAACCTGCTCCAGTTAAAAAAGAAACAAGAGCAGAACTGATCTCTCTTTTTGATGACAATACCTCAAATACCTATTCCAATATGACCTATTCAAAAAAAGGTCAGACGGTTAAAGCAGAGAAACCCAAAACATCGAGAGTAAATAAACAAGAATTCTATGTAAAGAGATTTGCTGGTGTCGCTCAATCAGAAATGAAAAAATACGGAATACCAGCAAGCATCACACTGGCTCAGGGTTTGATCGAATCAAATGCTGGAGAAAGTAGATTGTCTGTTAATAATAACAACCATTTTGGAATGAAATGTTTTTCTAAAAAATGTGGCAAAGGACATTGCAGCAACTTTACAGATGATAGCCACAAAGACTTTTTTAGAAAATACAAAAGCGCTTGGGAATCGTACCGCTCTCACAGCAAAATGTTGATGGGCAAAAGATACAAAGGCTTAAGAAAGCATGGGAAAGATTACAAAGCATGGGCGCACGGTTTGAAGAAGGCAGGCTACGCTACCGATAAAAAATATGCAGAAAAGCTAATTCACATTATTGAAGAACTCAATCTTCAACGCTTTGATAAATAAAAGATTTTTATAAAATATTAACCACTTACAGAGCCACCTTATAGAAAGAGCTGAGTCCTTAGGAACATGTAAATAATAAGTTTTAACAAAGGTGGGGAATTATTTTTTCTTTAATCAAGGAAAAAAACGCAGGCATAGCCTTAGCTATGGCGAGTATTTTTGACGAAGAGTAAAGGAAAAAGAAACCCTAAACTGTTTTAAGTTATTGTTTTCACGTTCCTTATAAGACTGAAAAAATTAGTAAGGAGAGGTGGCTCGATCCCAAGATTGGGCCAATACCCACCGAATGCCAAAGCGTCGGTGGGTTCTTTTTTTTAACTTTATATTAAAATAAAATACCTCACATTGGCATTGTATATGTGGTTTCTATCTATAGACCGAACATTCATTCATCAACTATCAACATGAAGACCTTTCAACTTATAGCATTTATTTTCCTTTTCTCTTTATCCAGTTGGGCTGCAACGAATTCATTGGATTCGATTGAGACCTTAGAAGAGTACTTCGAACAAGAAGACATCAATCCAGAGAAAATTAAAGAGGGGCTTTATGTGAATATTACCAAAAGAGGAAGCGGAGCTGTTCCCAAAACAGGGGATTATGTCAAAGTAAAATTTGTTGGAAAATTACTCAATGGAAAAGTATTTGATCAATCAGAAAAGGATTTTCCGTTTGTATACCAAAGCGGATACAGACAAGTGATTAAAGGATGGGAACTCGGAATGTCAAAATTCAAAGTAGGCGGAAAGGGGCAATTGTTTGTAAATCCAGAATATGGTTTTGGCAAATCTTCCATTGGCTCGGTACCGGGGAATTCAGCATTGGTATACGATATTGAGTTATTGGAAATCATGGATATCGATAGTTACGACAAGTACATGGTCGCATTAGATGAAAAAGAACGCATCGCCTTTGAAAAAGAAAAGGAAAAGCAATTCATTCAAGACAAGAAATTGATTCAGGATTATGTGCTAAAAAGTAAAATAAAAACCAAGCGATTGCCTTCTGGTTTGAGTTATAGTGTAAAGAAAAAAGGCAAAGGAAGCTTTCCAGATAAAGGCGATAAAGTCACGGTACATTATGAAAGCTATTTTGCAAATGGAGAAAAGTTTGACAGTAGTTTTGGCAAAAAACCTTACACCTTCGAGCTAGGGAAAAGACAAGCTTTAAAAGCTTGGCAAGAAGGGATTAAGTACTTCAATAAAGGAAGTGAAGGTTGGTTGTTGTTGCCATCAAAATTGGGTTATGGTTCAGAACCGGTAAATGGAGAAGGTTGGTTTATACCTGGAAATTCTGTTTTAATTTTTAAAATAAAGGTTCTATCGATTGAAAAATCACAAATGACTAGTTCTAAATAGACATTATCCTTAATAATAAAAAAGAAGGCCAAGATTCATGCGAATCTTGGCCTTCTTTTTTTATTTGAGTGGAAATACTAAGCATCTCCGCCTTTCGTCATTTGCTCCGCTTTGATTTCCGCTCGTAAGCGTTCTTTTAAATCTTCTTCCGCTCTTTGAGCATCTAATTTTTTCATATCTGCTTCCCGCATCCCTTGTTTGATTTCTCCTTCAATAGTATCTCTCGCACTATTGAATTCTCTGATTCCCTTACCCAATCCACGCATCAATTCCGGAATCTTTTTGCCACCAAAGAGAAGCAAAACAACAAACAGTACGACAAATATTTCTGGTCCTCCCAATCCTAAGAATAAAAAAATCGTATCCATTTTATTATATTTTAATGTTTTTCAATATGATAGTCTAAACGTGTGGTCAAATATTTCACTTACATCAGACATCTGCTTAACGCTAGAATAAAGGTAATTGTTTTTGCGCTTGATTTATTTACAATTTAACAAAAATCGACCTCTTTTGCGCTAATCTACTTACTAATTGACTTTTTTTATATACCAAAGTTTAAATTATAGCTGTTTTTTCAAGCTAATTTCTCCCTAAATAGACTTCCAAAGTGCGGAGATTACAAGCAAATATACCTCCCTTTCAAAGGAACCTGGGCATTAAGCTCAATTTCTAGGTCTGTATTTAGCACCTTCAAGTATCTTTTGTGCATCTGTCATTTGAATCAAACTCCAAAGGCTTTTTTCTGGATGACGCTTCATATAATTTTGTACAATTTTCCAACCTATATAATTGCCTGTCCTTCCTGGAGCAGCCTCGGGCATACCAGGAGAATGAGGACTGTGATCCACGAGTTTTCGAATACTGCTTCTATCTGTTGAATACAAGAGATCTTCGCCCAGAAAATAAGCCCACATCATGGATTCACTTTCATTGCACCATTTGGTTTGCTCTGCAGTATAATTCAATTTTATGCTGTCTGGAAGATGGGGCAGCAAAGCATCTTGAATATATAGTACTTTCCCATTGTGAACCATGATGTCAAGCATGCGATCGCCTCCAGGCTGACCGACGATGTCATTGGCCAGGGTTTGTGCACTCTTTGCCAATAAATGCTCTTTGGTCATCGTCCTTCTGATATATCTTGGAAAGAAGGAAGGATCATAATTCGAGTACTCTTCTCCTAGGAAAAAGTCCAAACCAACGCCTAGTATTTCATCTTCATAGGTGAAGTTTCCCAGGGTATATTCAGACAAAAAAGTTACGATAGTTGGGATTTCGCGCTCAGGAAAGTAGTGTTTGTAAAATTTAAACATTTCTTCAAACTCAGCAGCAGAATCTTCAAAATTCCCAAAAACCGTGTTTAAAGTATCTCGCAAGTTTAAAATTCCAGGACTGGTTAAAAATAATTTCAAGTTGCTGGTGTCCTGTAAAACAGGGAGAATTCTCCCTAAGTAAACTTCTTTTAGAAAGACAGGGTAAGTACTTTCCAGCGCATTTAGGCCTATTTCAATATGATTGGTGTCTATTGTAAAAAGATCTTGCTCAAAACGTTTTATATTAAGATCAACTTCAATATGTGAAACATCTGGAATATTTTTAACTTTGTCATCATTGCAACTTGCAAAGATTAATGCCCCGAGAACTCCTAGAAAAACAGTTAATACCAGATTCTGAAAAATTGACATATGGATAGGTTTTTGACTACAAAACTACAAAATCAGTTTTGTAGACTCCGAAGTTGTTAAAGAATGTTCACAGCTAATGTGATTCATTTTTAAAGAACTTCTATATAAAATGAAAACTTCGACATAATTTCGTCGAACTACTTAATATTTTTTAGGTCTAATTTTATCAACCAGATTCTTTGAACGTTTGTGATAAGAAAATGTTAAGCATTGTCTCAAAACAAATTTTCAGAATTTCAAATCGTTAGTTTGCACAATGTGTTTTAAACCAAAAACTCTAGAGTAATGAAGAAAATTATAATTTTATCCGTTTTTATTTTTTCTATCTCACAATTCGCTTTTGCGCAAGGTGATTTTAGATTTGGAATTCAAGCAAGTCCTACTTTCTCTTGGATGACATCAAATGACAATATGATCAATGGCAACGGTTCCAACCTAGGTATGAAATTAGGTGTGATGGGAGAACGCTATTTCGCTGAGAATTATGCTTTCGTTTTTGGTCTAGGTTTTAGCTTCAACGCCGGAGGAACCCTCAAACATGATGTCGGTGGTAATCTTTGGTCTCAATCTGAATTAAGTAGAGAAGTCCTAAGAACACTTCCTGATGGTTCAAATTTGAAATATGGTATTCAGTACATTGAAATACCTTTAGGTTTGAAAATGAAAACGCAAGAATTCGGTTATTCTAGATTCTTTGCAGAAATTCCAGTTTTTACTTTTGGGATAAACACCAAAGCAAGAGGAGATATCAATGGAACTGTGGAAGAATTTGAAACAACAGAAGAAGACATCCGAAAAGACATTGGCTTTATGGCGCTTTCTTGGGGATTAGGTGGCGGAATCGAATACAATATCGGCGAAAACACCACTTTAGTAGGCGGAATATTTTACCAAGCTACTTTTACAGATGTGACGGACAACAATGGACAATTGTATAGATACGATGATGATATGGATATAATTGAGGAGTTAGGTGACGAAGATTCAAAAGGAACAATCGGATCATTGACCATTCGCATAGGTGTTTTGTTTTAGATTTAAAACCTAAATAAGATTAGATTTCTAACACAAAAAGGGGAATTTTTTGCCAATTGGAATAATTGGTTATAAAATTGCATATATAACCTTGTCGATAGATTTTACGCTTAAAGGGCGCACCAAACAAAATTCATTTTATGATGACAAGCATAGACGAAATGACTATTAACAAAGCAGACCTCAAAAAATTTATTGTTGACGCATTGCATGAAGATGTGCGAGATGGAGACCATACTTCATTGGCCTGTATTCCTGCGGATTCTAGAAGCCGTGCAAAACTATTGGTTAAAGATACTGGAGTTATTGCTGGAATTGAATTGGCAAAAGCAGTATTTAACCACGTTGATCCAACAGCTACAGTGAAGGTTTACCAAGATGATGGGACTTCAGTAAGTGTTGGAGATATTGCCTTCGAAGTAGAATGCAATTCGCAAGCACTTTTAAAAGCTGAGCGTTTGGTATTGAACACCATGCAAAGGATGAGTGGAATTGCAACTTTGAGCAACCGCTTTAAATTTGAAGTGGAAGACTTACCAGTTAAAATAATTGATACCAGAAAGACGACGCCGTTAATTCGATTTTTAGAAAAATGGGCAGTAAGAATTGGTGGTTGCGAAAATTACCGCGACGGTTTATATGACTGGATCATGATTAAAGACAATCATCATGATGCTTGTGGTGGAATTACCCAAGCGATTGAACGTGTTGCTGAATACCAAAAGAAAAATGGTACCAACCTTAACGTTACTATTGAAGTTAGAAACCTCAACGAATTAGATGAAGTTTTGGCAGTAGGACAGGTGACTAGAATTATGTTGGATAATTTTGAAATGCCATTGCTTAGAGCAGCGATTCATACGATCAACAAAAGATTCGAAACAGAAGCTTCTGGAGGAATCAATATCAATACCGTTCGAAATGTAGCACAGTCAGGTGTTGATTATATCTCTGTAGGTGCGCTGACTCATTCTGCGCAAAGTATGGATATGAGTCTGAAAGTTATTAAAGATTAAAAAGA
>CALIAG010000231.1 GCA_938041325.1 uncultured Saprospiraceae bacterium
GGTATTTACATTGTCTGATATTTTTACAGAATAAATGTTTCTACCTTCTATACTTTGTCCTACAATATTTACATCAACAATTTCTGTAAATAAATTTTCCATTAAAGTGATTTGGGCAACGACATCTTCATAAGTATGATAGCCATTCATTGAACCAGTAGTAAAGTTGGTTAAACCACAATCCAAGACAAATGACCCGTCAAGGTTCTTTACTTCCTCATTGTATTTTTTCAATACATCTTTAGTTCTGACCCGAAAAGGAATACCGATTTCATTTAGAATTGCCAATTCGTAATCTGCTAAAACAATTTCGATTTGATTATTGCCTCTTTCTTTAAAGTGATCAATGTATATATCATGCTGCGCAAGATGAGTAAGCTGAGCAGGATTAAGTTTGTCTAGAACTATTTTTGAATACGTTGATGTGCCATTTTGTGCGTTGGCAAAGAAAGAGAAGCAGAGGAAAAGAACAGTAATGTATTTATAAGTGGCCCGATTCATAGTTGAGTTCAATGTTTCCTTAAAGTTAACACAAAAAAAGGTTTAATGTATTATGGATTTTACTCTTTTATTTGAACAATTGGAGTCGTTATTACCAGTTGAGGAACTTCATTCAATAAACCAAAAACGATTGCGTTTTGTTCAAATTGCATTGCCAATTGCTTTGCTTCTAATAAGTTGATGTCAAGAATAAACAAACTCTTTTCCGGTGGCCAGTCGGAATTATTTGGTATTCCTAGCCCTTCAACATAAGAATAGCCTCTAAATTCGAGTAAATCTTTCATTTTTTCATGAAGAATTTCATTCTCCTTTTCATCAAGAAGTTTAGAAAAAGGGTTGCCTGCTGAAACAAAAGCCCAGCAATAGGCATTATTGTCCATGAGAAATTGATCGAGAAGGGGAGAATACTGACCAATGACAATATCTAGTTGAGGTCTAGATACCCGATATATAGTAGATGTATAGGAATTTAAGAGCTGTTGGTCCATATTAATTTAATAATCGTCCATCGAAATTATTATAAAATGAACAAAGTTGTACCTTTGCGTCAATTAAAAATGACCGTAGTTGATCCTGAATTGGACTTATGAAGGGAAAAGAAGACTGAAAAATAAAGTTAGTTTTGATCGTTTTTGGTAAATAGCTGACTGTCAGTCTTTTATGAATACAAATTTAATAGGTTATTTACGAAATAGAAGGGAAAAATATTTCGTACTAGGATCATTCGAATAAATAAAAATTAATGGATAAGAACTCGTTGATAGGTTTTGCATTGATATTCATACTATTTATGGTGTGGGGGCAATTAAACACCCCAAGTGCGGAGGAACTAGCTGCAAAAAGGACGCAAGATTCTTTGGAGCAGGTGCAAAATAACTTAGACTCAGAAGAAATTGCCGCCGCGATTGAAGAGGAAACTCAAATTGCTCAGCCAGAAGTATCAGATTCTGCAAAAATGATTCAAATGGCTGGTAAATATGGCGTATTTGGAAATAGTGCAGTTGGATCTGAATCTACTCAAACATTGGAGAATGATCTTGTTAAGATCGAGTTTAGCAACAAAGGAGGTCGGATAACTTCGGTTAAACTAAAGGAATACAAGAAAAACCTTTTTAATGATCAGCAAGAAGAGGTTATCACGGACTTGTATCTTCAAGAGGATAAAAAAAATAAATTTGAATATCAACTTCCAATTGCCGGAGCCGCTGGCGGAATTGTCAACACCTCTAATTTATTCTTTACACCTACCTTAAAAGGAAATACCTTAAGTTTCAAAGCGAATGCTGGAAATGGCAAATATTTCGAGCAAAAATATGTTTTGGAATCGGATGGTTACGGAATAGATTATGATATCAATTTTGTAGGACTAGAAAATGATTTAAGAGGAGACGCAAAAGTTGTGAAGCTTAGATGGGATTCCTATTTGGATAAATTGGAACGTAGTGAATATTATGATCGAATTTATTCTTCTATCTATTATAAGGAGACTGACGACAACCCTACTTATTGTACCTGTACTTCTGATGATGAGGTTGATACTGAAGATAAGTCTGTAAAATGGCTTTCCCATTCCAATCAGTTTTTCAATGCTTCCTTGATTGCAAAAGAGACGAATTTTAAGTCGGCATTCATGGAAACCAAGATGTATGATGAGACGAATGAAGATTTGAAGTTTTTAGGTTCAGAAATTAGCATTCCATTGAATGACAAATCATTCGCTATGCATATGTACATCGGTCCGAATGAATTTGACCGTTTGAATGCCTATGAAATGGAGCTGGAAGATATCATTCCTTATGGAAGAAGTATTTTGGGAACATTGAACAGATGGGTTATCCGTCCGATGTTTAATTTACTATCAGGAATTATTAGCAATAAAGGTATCGTAATCCTTGTTTTGACTTTCATCATTAAATTGGTTTTGTATCCTTTGACCTACAAAATGCTTTATTCACAAAGTAAGATGGGGGCGTTGAAACCAAGGATTGAGAAAATGAAAGAGAAGAATCCAGATGATGCTCAAGCCGCTCAAATGGAAACGATGAAGCTCTATCAGGAATACGGGGTCAGTCCTTTAGGAGGATGTTTGCCCATATTTTTACAGATGCCAATTTGGATTGCCCTCTATCGATTCTTCCCTGCATCTATAGAGTTTAGGCAAGCCAGTTTTTTATGGGCAACAGATTTATCTTCATTTGATGTAGCATTCAATTTGCCATTTGAATTGCCAATGCAAATGGGAGCTCACATTAGTGCCTTTACACTGCTTTATGCGATTACCTCATTGATCTATACGTATTACAACACGAAGCACATGGACATGTCTGCAAACCCGTCTATGAAGTACATGCAATACTTGATGCCGATCTTCTTTATGGGATTCTTTAACAGTTACGCGTCCGGTTTGACTTGTTACTTGTTCTTCAGTAATCTATTTAATATTACTCAAACCATCGTCACGAAAAACTATTTAATTGATCAGGATAAAATCGCAGCAGACTTAGAAGCTTACAAGAAAAAGCCTAAGAAGAAAAAGAAAGGAGGAGGTTTTCAGGAACGCTTATCAAAAGCTTTGAAAGAGCAACAAGAATTGCAAAAACAAAGAGACCTGGATAAAAGCAAGTCGATTAAGAAAAAGAAGAAATAAAGTAAAAAAGGGTTTTGACATGTGATCAAAACCCTTTTTTTATATACTCAAAAAAATATTATCTGCTGCCAAATAACAAGGAACCAATTCTGACCATCGTACTTCCTTCTTCAATTGCCAACTTATAATCTCCAGACATTCCCATTGATATTTCCTTAAATGATTCTTGATCGGAAAAATAAGTTTCTTTTAAGTTCTCAAAAATGGATTTTAAGTTTTGAAATTCCTTGCGAACCTGATCCGTATTATCTGTGAAACTAGCCATTCCCATCACACCACATATTTCTATATTTTTTAGATTAGAAAATTCATCAGAACTTATAATGGTTTTTGCATCTTCTAAAGTGAGTCCATACTTTGTATCTTCTTCTGCTATTTTAAATTGAAGCAATACCTTTATCGATCGATCGTTTTTTGCTGCTTGCTTGTTCACCTCATTAAGTAATTTCTTACTGTCTATTGAATGAATCATTTCAACAAAAGAAGCGATGTATTTCACTTTGTTGTTTTGAAGATGTCCTATTAAATGCCAAGCAATATCTTTGGGTAAAGTTTCATATTTAGTAACCAACTCTTGTACTCGATTCTCTCCAAAAATCCTTTGTCCATCATTGTACAAGTCCAGAATTTTTTCATTCGGTTTAGTTTTGGAAACAGCAACCAAAGTGGTTTTCGATTCTGAAAGTTCCGCTAAAATATTTTTCAACATAAAATTAACTGTTGTTTGACGTGATTTGATGCAAATGTATAACCTAGTTGGCAACTCCCCAACTTATTTTGGCAACAAAATCATATTAGGATAATAAATAATTGATAAGCAGCTGTCAAAAAATCTTTTTGAGTTTTTGTTTTTGAAATAAATCCTGAGAGGAGACGGAATTGAAAACTACCTGACAGAACACCTTTTCTAATCTCAATTTTTCAATCTTCTCTAAACACTGTTGATCCATTCCTGTTAGGTCTGTGAATTTTATTTCAAACTAAAAATATTTTAATCATGAGATCATTAAACATCTTTTTGACACTACTTCTTTTTGCCTGTTTTAGTGCAAATGCACAAACAGCAAGATTGCAAGTCATCCATAATTCACCTACCCCGACGGTTGACATATATGCCAATGGTGATTTGTTGTTGGATAATTTTGTTTTCCGAACAGCCACTCCTTTTATTGATGTCCCAGCTGATGTTCCAATAGATCTAGCCATCGCAGGAAGCAATAGTACTTCTGCAGCTGATGCCATTGCGAACTTTCCTGTACAATTTGAATCAGGCAAAACTTATGTAACAGTAGCAGGAGGAGTTGTAGGAGGAAATCCTGGCTTCAATTTATTCGTTTATGATATGGGAGCAGAAACAGCCGATGCGTCTTCAAACGTTGGCATTTTATTCTTTCATGGTTCACCAGATGCACCAACGGTTGATGTGGTTACAGGCGGTTCAGTGCTGATAGACGATGCATCGTTTGGGGATTATGCAGGTTACCTTAACATCCCCGCAGCACAATATGATATTGGGATTACGCCTGGAGATGACAATAATAATGTATTGGCGGCTTATAATCTGGATCTATCTTGGTGGGCTGGAAACACCGCTGTAATTTTTGCTTCAGGTTTTCTAAGTGGCGAGAATCCCGGTTTCGAACCTTGGGTTGCTTTATCAAACGGTGGAACCTTTCCGCTTTCTGCAATCCCAGTTGTTGACAATACCGCAAAAGTGCAAATCATTCACAATTCACCGACTGCAGCAGCAGGTGAAGTTGATATTTATGTGAACGATGATTTATTGCTTGATAATTTCGCTTTTAGAACGGCAACTCCATTTGTTGAAGTACCAGTGGGAGTTGAAGTAAATATTGGAGTAGCACTTTCTACAAGTACTTCTTCGGCGGATGCCATCGCCAATTTCCCTGTAACTTTTGAGGCTGGAAAAAGATATATAGCTGTAGCAAATGGGTTAGTAGGAGAGGAGCCGCCTTTCACAATTGATATTTTTGATATGGGAAGAGAACAAGCCAATAACCCCGGGCAGTTCGACGTCGCAGTTTTGCATGGTTCTCCAAATGCGCCTGCAGTAGATTTGGGTGTGCGCGGAATCGGGAATGTGGTCAATGATATTTCATTTGGAGAATTTGCGGATTATTTAAGTTTGAATACTGGACAATATTTCTTAGATGTAAAACCAGCGGGTTCGAATGATGTAGTTGCTACTTTCGATGCCAATATCACAGGATTAGGAGGACAGTCAGGAATAGCGATTGCTTCAGGTTTGCTAGGAGGAGATCCTGCTTTCACCATTATTGTTGTATTAGCTGATGGGACAGTTTTAGAATTAAACACTACAGAATTGGCTCAAGTGCAGATTATACACAATTCACCAACTCCAACGGTTGATCTATATGTTAATGGAGATTTGTTTTATGACAATTTCGTTTTTAGAACAGCAACTCCGTTTGTATCTGTTCCAGCAAATGTTGAACTAAATGTTGGTGTTGCATTAGGCAATAGTACTTCAGCTGATGATATTTTGGTAAACTTTCCTTTGACATTAGATAATGCAGGAAGATATGTGGTTGTAGCAAATGGAATCGTAGGGTCAGAGCCAGGCTTTAATTTAGAAGTATTTTCACATAGCCTAATAAGTGCTTCTAATCCGGACAATGTATCATTGCTGTTTTTCCACGGATCACCGGATGCTCCAGAGGTGGATGTCTTAGCGAATGGTGGTGTAGCATTTGATGATGTTAGTTTCGCAGAGTTTTCTGGATACATAAGCGTACCAGCATCTAGCTACACTTTGGATGTTACACCTGCAGCAGACAATCAAACCGTTGTTGCAAGCTACTCTGCTGATTTTGGATTTTGGGCAGGAAGAAGCGCAGTAGTTTTTGCTTCAGGTTTTTTAAGTGGTGAGAACCCAGGCTTCGAACCTTGGGTAGCTCTTGATAATGGAGGGACATTCCCATTGCCATTGGCTCCAGGTGCAGATGCACAAGGCAATCCATTAAGTCTGATTAATTTTGGCCAAACCAACACCTTGTCTAAAATGGAAGTTAGCCCAAATCCAGCTGATGCTTTTGTAAATATTACTTTTGAAACAACAAGTGAAAAAGTGTTAGAATTCGAATTGGTAAGTATGGATGGAAAGTCTTTGAGAACAGTAAAAGAAACTGTTTTTACAGGATTCAACCAAATAGGTTTCGATGTTAGTGAATTGAAC
>CALIAG010000232.1 GCA_938041325.1 uncultured Saprospiraceae bacterium
TTTGAAAATTTAATTGCATTGACTTACAGAAATGTTGGTGGAGCAGTAGCCACAAATGTAATGTTGACAGTGGCTTTCGGCGATGACATTGTACCACTTGAAGCTTCTATCCCTTGGGATTTAGCAGTCGGAACAGACAGACGTTGGAACTTTGGTGAACTTGCTATTGGTGAATCTGCAACGATTTATATCAAAGACTCTATTTCTACAGATGCTGTAATTGGAAATGATATTAGCATGAGAGCAACCATTTATGGAGATCAAGATGATTGTGGAGGCGATGACAATGTTTCAATAAATTCGCAGCCTGCAGTTGGAGCAATCGATCCGAATGACATCGCAGTAAGTCCAGAAGGATTTATTGATGCAGGAGATGAATTGATTTACAAGATCAGATTTCAAAACGTAGGTAATGCAACAGTATCGACAGTAATCATAGAAGATCAATTGCCAGAACAATTGGACGTAAGTAGTTTCCAACAAGGAGTAACTTCACATCCATATAGATTGAATATTGATGGCAATAAATTGATATGGACTTTTGAAAATATCAACATGCCGGATTCTACAGCAAACGAGCCAGAGAGTCATGGTTTTATAATCTTTAAAATTAACACGAAAGAGTTGTTGACTGATAAAACGCAAATTGAAAACAGTGCAGAAATTTTCTTTGATTTTAGTGCACCAATGATTACAAATACAGTAGTAAACATCATTGGATCTCCAGCAAGTAATTTCAATGATGAAGGAACCTTGTTTATCTCTCCAAACCCAATGAAAGACGTGAGTTTGCTGGAAATAGTTGCCTTCGATGAGGAAGATGTAAACATACAGTCAATTGCAGTATTTGATATGCGTGGAAATAAAGTGTATCAATCTAATGGAATGGATGTAGAGAGAATAGAATTGAATAAAGGCATTATGCTTCCTGGATGTTATTTGGTAAGAGCGATTGGAATGAATGGCGATGAATTTTCAGGAAAACTGATTGTTGAATAAAACTAAATTTAAACAGTTGTTAAATTTTCAAACCCTGGCTGCTTTGTAGTCAGGGTTTTTTGTTTAGAAATAATTCTAAAAACAAAAGTTCAATCATAAAAATACCTTACTTTCGCTTTTCTTTATCTGATTAGATGAAGAATTCAAATAAGACCAAACGCTGAGCATGAATAGTATCTACACCCTTCCATTTTTTCTTATCTTAATTTTATTTAGCAGTTGTACTGAACCTGTTTATGAAATATCAGATTCCAATCAGGATGAGCTTTTCAAAATTTGGAAATTAAAATCGATTGACTTCGATGGATTTGAGACAAAGGATAATCACTTGAGTTATAATAGGAAGGTTATAAAATACAATGGTTTTATCATTGCTTTGTTTCCTGACCAAACAGGTACGCTTATACAAGGCGTGGAATGTGATACTTTTAGATGGGAGATGGATGCAGTCAATAATAAATTAGTGATTGATTCCGGTCCCAATATTACTGCATTTGATGAGATGACTTTTCTTAAAAACAAGCAAGGCTTGTTTATGTTGATCAACTATGAAAAATCTGGAATTTTAAAGATGGCCGTTCATGGGAACATTACCGCTGATTATAAAGAAGATCCTTTTCACAGTTTAAATAATAAATGGAGAATGCATGCAGTGCGGATGGAAACGCCTCAAGAATTAAAAGGAAGAGCCATAAATTATTTACAACATTATCGCTACCTGTTTAAGTCTCGTATGGATGATCCAGAACGTAAATTTTCATCTGTAAATTCAAAAGGAATTGTACATGTTAGTCATGGAGGAATAAGTCCAGTAGGGGATTCGAAAATAAAGGAAGAATGGATCAATTACTTCTTCATTGAAGAACAAGCATATGATACTTACTACGAAGTAGAAGAAATGATTGAAAATAAATCTTTAAAAACCCAAGTCGGAGACGATTGGATTGAAAATAATTATAACTATTTAACTGAACTTTTGAAAAAGTACAATTAAACAGTACAGGCGCTTTCTCATCTTAAGTAATGTCATTTACAAAGTCATGAAACCAATCTCCCGTTTCTGATGTACTTTTTTGTTTTAACTCTAATTGGCCTTTTATAATTTGCTCATTTTCTTTTGAAAACTTGAAACCTATTTTAGTTAGGATTCTTGCCATTGCTTTGTTGTTAGAAAAAAGATAAGCGTGGATGTTTTCGTATCCTAAATCGGCTGCAACATTGAGGATATAATTGGTCATGATTTTACCAAGTCCTTTTCCTTGCCAACTATCTGTTACGATGATGGCAAACTCTGCATCTTTATCATTGGGTTTGCATGCAGCAATCCTAGCAACAGCAATGATTTGTTTTTCCTCCTTGTTTTTTACTTCGGCCACGATGGCCATTTCTTTAGAGTAATCCAATTGAGTAAATCGCTCAATCATTTTATCGTCAATTTTTACAAATCCTAAAAATCGTTGATACAGACTTTGGTCAGATACTTTCTCTCCAGCGGAAAAAACACCTTCTTTATCTTGTTCATGAATGGGTCTCAATTGAATGACGGAGCCGTCAGGCAAAACCAGTGGTTCGACGTATTGGATGGGATATGGATTATGTTTTTGCACCATGATTAATTCGCTAAGGTTGTAAGTGGTATTGTGCAAAGTAAAATCGTTCAACCGTAAATATGAGCAATTGGAGTTACAAATGAGTTACAAGGGGTAAATCAGGGTCAGAATAAGGGGATTTCCCCTTTTAGCTTAGTGACGTTTCGTTTAAATCGACCGAAACCACGACAAGGTCAGCCAATAAACGCGATTGTAATCGTTTGTAAATATGCTTTTGAATCGGCTATCAATACCCAATTCAATCTTGTTATTAGCGTTGAATTCGTATCCCAATTGAGGTATAAGCCTCCATTCAAAATCTTCGGAAGTTTTGGTGAAAGCTGCAACGATTTCAGTTCCTATTTTAAAATAAAATTCTTCAGGATCGACTTGCTCCCCGGACAGTGGTTTTTCCAATACAATTCGGTACCGACCTCTAAAAACAGGTTCTCCTCCTTTTACAAATGTTTGGTCAAAACCCAGTCGGTGACCTATTCTTGCTTTGTAAACAGATTGGACGAAATTAAGGTGTTGACTGATGCGTTGGAAAATACTTCCATTCCGAAATCTAATTTGATACCCTAAATTCAAACTGTAATCAGCCTTGAATCTTCGGGAATAAAACAGGCTCATGTCTGTGAGCACATTTTTATGTTGAAATGTAGGTTCTTGTGAGCTGTCAAAGAATTCCTGTCGGGTTTGGAGACTTGCTTTTAATCGAGTGGAAGCATCTATCTTTTTGGATAAATTCATTGCTGGAATTAAGCCAATGGCATAATCAGATTGTCCAATACAACTGAAGTTAAAAATCAAAAAGAATATAATCAATCGACACTTCATCTATCAGAATTCAAGATTGTAAATAGGACGATTCTTAATTTCGGAAATAGCAATCATCGTTCCTGTACTAGTTGTCAAGACCTCGTAGTACTTCGTTTCCTTTCCTTTTTTTCCTCTAAAAACTATTTCATATTTGAAATCAAAATCGGAGGTGGGTCGTTTTCCTTCTATGAGCTGATGAAGCTTTTCATCATTGTCTTCAAATTGCTCTTGGACTTTTTTAATTTTAATTTTTTTAAATTCCTTACTTAATTCATCTTCTATTTTTTTCCTTGTTGAATCCTCAATATTTTTAAACAAAACAATCCGTTCTAAGTCTTGGAGTATTCCTGTAGAATCAAATTCAATGCTATAGAAGAAGTTTTTATAGGATGTTTTTGCTTCATAGCTTAGTCCTTTCAAACTGAGTTCTTTGTACCATCTGATTCTTTTATGGAAAGGATGTACGTCAATAAAAGCTTGCATTGGTTGAGGTGCACTTTCTTTCTTTATACTGAGCTCTTTTTCAACTTTGTATTGAGCATTGGCGGAAGCTGTAAGAAAGACAACCATAAAAAGTAAATAAAATTTTTTCATTTTCAAGATTACTTTTTTATACTCCTCAAATACAGTTGTTCCACTTTGTCTCGTGCCCATTGCGTTTTTCTCAAAAACTTTAAGCTAGAATTAATAGAAGGGTCATGAGTAAAACAACGGATTTTGATTTTTTCACCCAAAGTTTCCCACCCATATTTTTCAACTAAGTGGTCCAAGATATCAGCTAACTTGATACCGTGCAGTGGATTATTAGGCTGTTGATTTTCTTTATCCATAAATTACTGAGTTTTTGCTTATTCCTTAACTATCAAAAATATATCAGTCCCAGTACCAAGTACTAAATACTGGGTACTGAGTACTAATTCTAAAACCCTATCGTCATAGCATCAGGACGTCGGGGGTCAGATGCACCGTAGATTAATCCATCTTTCATCATAACGGTTTGCGTACTACCCATGGCATTTCGAATTTCGATTTGATGTTTTTTTGCATTCAGTAAAGTTTTGGTATCGATCCCAACTCCTTTTTCAACATATAAAACATCGGGATACCATTGGTGGTGGATACGTGGCGCATGAGAAGCTTCGGCAACATTCATTTCGTGGTCAATAACATTCATGATAACCTGAAGTACTGTTGTAATGATTCGGCTTCCTCCTGGACTACCGGTTGCAAGGAATATTTTTCCATCTTTAAAAACCAAGGTTGGTGTCATCGAACTCAATGGTCGTTTTAATGGCTGTACTGCATTGGCTTCTCCACCAAGCAATCCATATGCATTTGCGAAACCTGGCTTTGCGGAAAAATCACTCATTTCATTATTGAGCATGATGCCCGTTCCTTTTGCAACGATTCCAGAACCAAAACTAAAATTCAATGTGTAAGTATTGGACACAACATTTCCTTCTTTATCCACCACAGTAAAGTGAGTCGTCTCTTCACTTTCATAATCTTTTGGTTGGCTGGGATTGATTTCAGTGGAAGGAGTAGTTTGTAAACGGTCAATGCCTTTGCGCAATTCTGCTGCATATTTTTTACTAATCAAACCTTCAACAGGGACTTCCCAAAAATTGGGGTCTCCTAAATGTTCCGAACGGTCAGCATAAGCGAGTTTCATTGATTCTGCCATTAAGTGCAAAGTCTCTGCGGAATTATGGCCTAAATAACCCAATGGAAATTCTTCTAAAATATTCAACATTTGAATAACATGCACACCTCCTGAACTCGGAGGAGGCATAGAAGCAACCTCATACCCACGGTACGTTCCTTTTACCGCTTCCATCGTTTCTACTTTGTATGCTTTTAAGTCGTCTATGAAAACGAGTCCATTGTTCTTTTTCATATCCTTGGCGATTCGTTTTCCAACTTCACCTTTATAAAAAGCGTCTGTTCCTTTTGCTGCAATTTGTTTCAAGCTCCAAGCTAAATCTTTTTGGATCAAAATATCTCCAGCTTTGTAATAAGTAGTGGGAGAGGGGTAGAAAATTTTCTCTGTTTCGGGCCAAGATCGAAGACGGTCTTTATAGGCTTCCAAAACACGAGCCAAATCATGTGTAACAGGAAATCCTTCTTCTGCTAATTTAATCGCAGGAGCCAGCACTTCCGCCAATGACATAGTCCCATGTTCTTTTAATGCTTGTGCCAATCCAGCAACGGTACCTGGAACACCTGCGGATTGATAACTAAAGTTCAATAGTTTACGATCTACGTTTTTCTCCGCATTGAGGTACATGTCTCTGCTTGATTGCAACGGGGCCATTTCGCGGTAATTCAGTGCTTTGGTTTTCTTAGTTTTAGCTTCATGAATCAGCATGAATCCTCCGCCACCTAAATTTCCGGCTCTTGGCAATACCACTGCTAATGAGAAGCCAACAGCTACAGCTGCATCAACAGCGTTGCCTCCTTTTTTCAAAATTTCGATACCTACTTTGGTTGCTTCGTGGTGTTGTGTCGCAACGATCCCATTTTTTGCTGCAATCGGATGATGGACAGATTCTGCAGAAAAAATTGGTGATTGGGCTTGGCATAAAATTGTCCCAAAAAATAGAAGAGTTAGATAAAAATATTTCATTATTCTGTGTTTATAATATTTCTTGATTTGCTTATTCAAGTTCAACTCTTGCAAATTATCAAATATTAAGAAGTAATGAGTTATTTATCCGTATAAAATCGAGATTGTGAGGAGAGACCTATTTACATATAGAGGCAAAAGAGGATAATTAGGTTCTTTGGTGAGACAAAGGTAAAGAGAGATTTAGCTCCAGAGGAGCGATAACTTTATAACCTGTTCAATGTGCGAAACCTAACAAATTGAGATAAACGCCCAATTTTCCTATTCTGTTAATGCACAATAAGAGTCGCATTATGCGAATTTTTCCCATTATCAATTTTGAAAAAATAAGTACCCGGAGTTTTAGGAAGCTCGTCAGATTGAATAGTCTGATTTCTTGATAAGAAAGGCAAAGTCCATAATTTTCTCCCTAAAGAATCGAATAAAGTAAGCGAAGTATTCTTATTGACAGCGAATGAATTAGCTACTTGGATATGGATGTTATCCGTAGATCGAACTGGATTTGGATAAATAAGAATAGGGTTTGTTTCCAGTTCTGATTTAATATGCTCTGTAGAGTTTAAAAAATGATCTGCTAAGCCGTTTTCATTAAAAACACCAATTCCACCATGTGAGGTAATCCATAGATTTTGTTCGTCATCGAAGTTTAAAGAAGTGACTGTACCGTTTGGCATACCAGAATTGCTATTGTCATATATAGTCCAAGTTGATCCTTCTCGTTTTGCAATTGCTCCATTCAATCCCACCCAAAAATTACCATCTTGATCAAAAGTCATAGAATGAAATGTGGCGCCATCTAACTCTGCTTGGTCATATACAATATCAAGGCTATCCGCATTCATTCTTAAAATTGCTTGATCATTTACCGCCCATACTTCTCCTTCTGGGCTGAGTTGGATTTGTGGGGTGTGATTACGGCGCAGACCGAGGTCTTCTTTAGGTCTAAATGTTTTCCATTGTTCTCCGTCAAATTTGACCAAACCACTGTAAGATCCTGTCCAAAATTCATTGGTTTCAGGATGTGCAAAGTAGGAGAGATAGTGGCCACCTAGCGCGCCATGTTCTTGATGGTTCCAGGTTCTCCAGGCGCTTTGATCATAATATAAAATATGTGCAGTCCAAAGTTCGAGAATCCATTTATCCCCACTTGGAGCAAAGTAGACAAGACTTCTGTTTTCATCTATACCTTCTAAAATATCTTCTTGGGGAACAACTTCGAAAGAGGTTCCATCGTACAAATAAACCTTCTGATTGTTGTGAACCCAAAGTTTATTATCACTGGTTGTTTGTAAAAGATGGGGAGCACCATTTTCGACTGTAAAATTAATTAGCGCACTATCATTTAAAATCCATTCTCCATCTTCAATGACTTTGATATGGTCATTAAGTCCATAAAATGGGGAACCGTTTACAAAGTAAGTTTTGCCGTTTAAAAAAGTCATTGAAAATGCGTCGTTAAAAGCTAGTGGCGTTTCACTTGTTTCTATTTTTGTCCAAGAGTTGAAGTTGTAATACCATAAACCCTTTTCTCTTGTACCTATGAAAAAACCATCTTCTACATTTGTTGAAAGTTCAAAACTTTTTATACTAGAATATTGAGAAAACTCTTGTGGTAGATAAATGGTATCCACATTTGAAGAGGTAATCCGACGAACCATAATTGTCTGGTCATTAGAATTGTAATCTACATTTCCATTGACCCATACGTCTCCATTATTATCTTCTTCCAAAAAATTGACACCATAAATGAAATTGGAAGTATCTGTGGCATTGTAAATGGTAAGGGTATCGGCATCAACAGTATAAAGTAATCCTGCATGACCAATCCATACTTGATCATTGTCATCTATTAATACCGGACTCAGTCCAGAAGATATATGCTCAATAACAGAGTTGCTATAATTGTAGCAGTTCCATTCTCCATCAATAAATGAAACGATTGTAGAGGCGCCATAGGTCCATGCAGTTAGCCAAATGTCTCCAGTATTTTTATTAATGTCTATTCCTTGAGGGATCATCCAACCCATGCATTCAGGAGTAGCAATTGCATCAAATTCTGAACCATTAAAAAAGAATAAACTATCAGCTTGTAAAACACAAATTTGTCCGCTTTCGTCAATTGCCAACGGCCCACGAATGCCTTTGTATCTGGACCAATTTTCTCCATCAAATGAAGCCATTCCCCAGCCTGTAGATAGCCATAAGATTCCATTGTCATCTATGGCTAGTGCACTAACTAAATTGCTAGGGATTTCTGAATTGCCTCGGTTGTAATATTGGTTGATTCCGGTATTGCAGTTTTGCTTCACCAAGCCACCAATCGTTGCGATCCATAATATTGAATCTTGCTGAACGGTTGCGTTAACAGTTACGCCACTTGTGTAATTTATCCATTTTGAATTTTCTTGTCCGAAGGAGGAAAAAGTAAGTAGCAGGAGGAAAGATTGGATGAAAATTTTCATTTTAATTTTTTAAAACTTTGATGTAGTGGACCTGAATGTCGTTTATTTTCAAGGCAATGAAATAATGACCTGAAGGCAGCTTTGATTCCGGTTGCCAAACGGCTGTATACTTTTGTGGGGTAAGCACTTTTTCTTCTAAGTTAGCCACCATTTTTCCGTCAATATCATATACCAATAAACTTACTTTGCTCTTTTTAAATACCCCATAATTGATTTCAATTTCACTTGAGAAGGGATTAGGGAAAGCCTTGTAAACCATTCCTTTATCTAAATGTATGTCATTCACTCCCGTAGTACCGACACCGTTAATTACAATGTCCCAAGTCCCTTCCATTTTGCCGTCTGCATTCTCAACTAAAGGGATAATCCTATGCCTCGCATCGTATTGTCCACTTGTGACAGAAGCCGCATCATCCTCAGGGATTGAATCATCTCCTTCGAAATACAATTGTGTGGTCAATTGTGGGAAAT
>CALIAG010000233.1 GCA_938041325.1 uncultured Saprospiraceae bacterium
ATTTTAAATAACAGACGAAAACCCCAGTAGAGCAACCAAATAAAAACCCCCGTTTTTACAACAGCATTAAAAATGGTAAGCAAATCTGATCCCAGAAAAATTAGAGTTTGAAAAAGCATGGGAATCCAAAAAATAAACAAAAGCTTTTTTTGAGCAATTTTTGAACAAATCAAAAAACAAATATTTATAAACAAACCAAAAAAGAACATAAATGCCATAGAGCCATGTTTTCCAAAGTTGACATAAGCTTCCCCCATTGCACTAATGTTTGCACTCGTTCTTCCTTGCAACTCAAAACCAGTAAATCTTGGATATGTTTCTGCACCACCCGCTTTGGGTTTATTGGGCCAAATAAATCGAGGGACCGTAGAAGCAACCAATGCAGCAACCACCGTTTCGCCTCCTGCAAAGGGTTCAGAACTGGGAACATGAGCAATGGTTTTGCTAATGATAGATCCTTGATTAAGCCGATAGAAAAAATTGTAAATTTCTTCGGCTTGAAACAATTGTTCTGGATGACTGACCCTGTCTACGATCAAATCAGTAAATAGAGTAATGTTTCTTTCTTTGTTGTTCTCACTCCAGGTTGCTCTACGATATTCCATTTTGATGGATTGCATGATGAGCAACAAGAAAATTCCAATTAAACCTAAGGAAAGTTTGAAAGGCAAACGACTTTGATTTTTAGCAAAATAAAAAAGAGAGAAGAAGGTAACCCACAATATCATCTCACCAAACATCCCGGATTTTGTTACTTCCCAAATTAGGAAGCCCAACAGAAAAATGGCCATTTGGTTTTTGTATTTGAAGTCAGAGAAAAAGGCATAAAAGAATCCAATGTAAATTAGCATACTCATCAGTTTGACGAAATTACTAAGCACCATCGGCATATATGGATGAATCAAGTAGGACAAAAAACCTATCCCAAATAATAGACAGCCTCTGTTGGCTCCAGAAAATTTTACTTTTAAATCAGGGAGATCAACTTTGCCAAGTGGAAGGAATAATCCAATGGTCATTAAAAAGGTGGCAGGTAAGACGATGTCAAAATAATCTTTGGCTCCTGTTGCCATCAAAGAGATTTCCAAAGGGTTGTAATGGTAGTCAAATATTGGTGCAAGCAACCATTGAATGATCGCAAAGAAGGCAACGATTTCAACTAAAATTATTTTCTTTCCAAGGTTGTAAAAAGTCAAAAATAGAAACAAAGAACCCAGGCTAACAATAGGTAGGAAATAATCTTCTGCAAAAAATACAGAGATTACAAAGAGTATTATCAATGTAAAAAAGATTGGACCGTATCCGATTTGTTTTCTCATTTAGTATAGCCGGGCAAGCAATTGTTTATCAACTGCTTGTGTTTTAACTTGAAAGTTTCAAATGAAAATCTTTCGTTAACAACGTTCAAGGCTTCCATTTTCATAGAAGCCAATAATTTTTTATTTGTGGCTAAATTTATGAAGACGCTTGCATGCTTCTCAAAATCGAAAGGATCAATGATCCAACCATTTCGATTGTTGTCAACAGCTTCCTGTGAACCATCGTGATTGCCGACGATAATAGGAATTCCGCAAGCCATTGCTTCAATAGGAGTCAGCGGAATGCCTTCTCCTCGACCATGCCCGCGATCACTTACTAAAGAAAACACGGAGGCACAGCGGTAAATTAAAGTTAATTCATTTTCGGTAATTCTACCAGTAAATCGAGTTTTATTATGAATCCCAGCTTTCAATACCCGTTTTTTTAAATCATCAATAAAATCTCCTCCGCCTACAAATACAAGTCGTGCGTTTGTTTCCACAGTAACTACTTTTTGGAAGACTTCTATCAATCGCTCATAACCTTTGTGTCTGGCACCTTTGCTTATTCTTCCCAAAGTCATCACCACAAAATGATCTTTAGGAGAAAACAAGTTGTATTTTTTTATTAACTCTATGGGTATTTCTCCGGGTTGAAAGCGGTTCAAGTCTGCACAATCCCATATGACAGCGGTCGAATCTTTAGGCCGTAAATTTTCATCCTCTAGATATTGAGCGGTAAAATGGCAATCAGAAAGTACAAAATGACTATTCATCAATCCCTTCTTATTGATAGTAGAAAGCCCGCTCCAGACCTCGAATCCATAGGTGTTTAAAATGGATTTAGCTCCCAACAATTGCGCGAGTTGGTGTCCCAAAAAACTGAGGTTAATGTGAGCGGAAAAAATGATTTGCGGTTTCCAAAGCAGAGCTGTTTTGGTAGCTTGCAAAATCATATTTGTCTTGCTTAGACCGTTGCTTCCCGTTCCATACCAATAGGTTTCGAAGTCATCCTCAAATGAATTTTCATCTGGTCCCATCAAAGAAAGAACCCGCACATTCTCTGAACCAAATAATTCTCGCAATGCCCTTATCTGGTACCGACTATACCTAGGGATTCCACCTTTGTCAAAACAAGAAGTTGTGAGGTATAAAATTTTCATCGCTTGTACTTATGGAATTTTGCGAGACCAGCCGTATAGATCGCATTGGGTTTTATGTCTTGACCTTGCACTAGAGCTTGTGCGCCCAACCAAGTGCCATCAGGAATAGTTGTTCCAGGCAAAACCACACTGTTCAAGCCAATGGCGCAAGCACTCCCAATAAAAACAGGGCTACAAATCAACATTTGTTTTTGAGAATCGGCCATGGTGGTAAACATATAATCTTGTTTATCGGATCTGTCGAGTAAATTTCTGTAGTGGTGAGAACCGGAATAAATTTTCGATCCAGATGTTATGCCAGTATTAGAACCGATAAAGACTCCACCAGCACATTGGATTAAACAAAATGCACCAATGTGTACGCCATTTTGAATATGCAATTCGCCTTCATTGAAAAGATAGGAAAGGTTTTCTTTTCTATAAATTTTACTGTTTTCATTAAACTTATCGGCCAGTAAGATTACATAATTATCTATCCAAACATCATCACCAATAAACACGTTACTTGGGTTATCGACCACCACGCCAATATCTATGTTTACATTTTTACCACAAGCGGCAAAGCGGTTTTTGTAATAGGCATATCGAATTCTTCGGCCTAAACCTCCGCCAATGTTTCGAATGAAACTTTCAATAATTGAAAAGAAAATATTTTTTAGTTTTCTCATTTTGATTTTGGGTCACAATGAATGCAGCAGCTTTGCCATTTGGGATGCTCTTTGCGAATAAC
>CALIAG010000234.1 GCA_938041325.1 uncultured Saprospiraceae bacterium
TCTTCTAAAAGCTCCATAGAATCTTTCAGACTTTTTGCACCATCGTCAATGCCAGGCACTAGGTGGGAATGCATGTCTGTTTGCAGGTCAGCGAACAGATTGGTGGTGTTTTTATTTTTGCGGAAGAAGGAGAACAAGGGTATGTATTTCTTTTTAGTATGTTTGAAAACTAGATAAAAACTCTGTCTAATAAAATGCTTAAATGCAATTGGCGTTTAAAACTAACCAAGTCTTTGTAAACGCTCCAAAGTAAGAATTTTATTTTTGATTTGTAAAAAAAAAGATTTCCTCTTTCAATCGAGGCTAGAAATATCAATTATTACCTTTATTAACATCACTTTTCTCCATATCCTTTACTTGAATAGAATATATGCTTTTTGCCAAAACTCAGATTTGACCTTCCATTTTCATACTATTTTCAGGCCCTTCTTTTAAACAATTCACCAATTCAAAGCATCAAAAATATTAAATGATAGTTTTACTATCATTTTTTCAAGTAAAACTTTCTTTTAATCAAAAAAGTCCTTAAGTTTGTCCAAAATTAAGACAGAATGAAGGCAACTAGAAGGTTTTTGAAATTATTAGAATTGGATCGAAAAGATATTACCTATATCTATTTGTACGCTATTTTCGCTGGAATCATTACCCTTTCCTTACCACTATGAATCCAAGCCATCATCAATTTGATCATTGGTGGGGAAACGTCCTCTTCCTTATATCTATTGATAGGCATCATTACTGTTGGAATTACCCTGAGTGGGATATTAACGATTATGCAATTGACTGTAACCGAAACCTTGCAGCGAAGGATTTTTGCAAGGTCTGCCTTTGAATTTACGTATAGAATTCCCCGACTTAAACTAGATGCTTTGCATGGCATTTATCCTCCAGAGCTTATGAATCGATTTTTTGATACCGTGACTTTACAGAAGGGAGTCCAAAAGATTCTAATTGATTCTTCCAGTTCCATTCTTCAAATCTTTTTCGGGCTCATTCTATTGTCCCTCTATCATCCTTTCTTTGTTTTCTTTGGAATGGCGCTTATTGTGATTCTTATTTTGATCTTTCAATTCACTGGCAAGAAAGGAATGAAATCGAGTTTGGTGGAAAGTAAATACAAATATAAAGTTGCGCATTGGCTAGAGGAGTTGGGCCGTACCATGAATATTTTCAAGAGCAGTGGCGATAGTAAATTGCCCATTAAGCAAACAGATGAATTGGTAACCAGTTATCTAAAAGCCAGAAAAGTTCACTTTAAAATATTGGTGGTTCAGTACAGCAGCATTGTTGTTTTCAAAACTTTGATTACCGGAGCTTTGCTTTTGTTGGGCAGTGTATTGGTGATCAATAACCAGATCAGTATTGGCCAATTCGTCGCTGCAGAAATCATCGTTTTATTGATTTTAAGCTCTGTAGAAAAATTAATTCTAGGCATCGACAATGTCTATGATGTATTGACTGCATTGGAAAAGATAGGCTTTGTCACTGATTTGCCGCTGGAAGATAATGAAGGATTTATGATGAAAGAAATTGCAGATGAGAAAGGATTTTCTATTGAAATGGATGAGGTAAATTTCACTTTCAGCGATGCTCAAAAACCAGCTTTGCAAAACATTTCATTGGATATTCAACCGGGTGAAAAAATTTGTATTGCAGGATACAATGGTTCTGGAAAAACGACTTTGGTCAATCTTATAAAAGGTCTACACAGTGAGTATTCAGGTATCATTTCATTCAATGGGGTTCCGTTACCCAGTCTGAATTTGGATGACTTAAGAAAACATATTGGATCTTTGAGCACCCAAGATGAATTGTTCAATGGAAGCATCCTAGAGAATATAACATTAGGAGATGAAGAAATGAAAATTGCTAAGATTATTGAAATTTCAAAAGACATTGGGCTCCATAAATTCATCAACAAAATGCCCAATGGATACCATACGGAATTGCTCGCAGGTGGTATAAATGTTCCGGGAAGTATTCGAGCAAAAATCATGTTGACCAGAGTCATTATCAATCAACCAGAAGTCTTGGTCTTTGAAAACTTTTTTCCAAGAATTGAAAAATCCGACAAGGCAGATATTATTGAATACATCACAAAAGACAGCAAAAAATGGACATTGATTGCCATTTCAAATAATAAAAGAATTGCTGCTAAATGTGATCGAACCATTATTATGGATAAAGGTGAAATAGTCTTGAATGGCAAATTCGATGAGATCAAAAACTTGCCTCAATTTACCGATGTCTTTGATGTTTAATTTTTCAAATCTTGTAATCCATTATCATGCTTAATATTTCAAATTCAAGTATTCGGGAAAAACTAGATATGAAACGTCTAGACTCCTATAAAGAAACAAGCCTTCCAAAGGCCAATCGAATGCTGTCCATTTGGTTGATCCTTACACTGATCATCACTTTGATCATTTTCTTTCTACCCTGGACACAGAATATTAAAATGAAAGGGAAGGTCACTACCCTACTCCCCGAACACCGTCCACAAAATGTCAATTCCACCATAGCGGGGAAAATAAAATCATGGTATGTAAGAGAAGGTGATTTCGTATCTGCCGGAGATACGCTCGCTCATTTGATGGAAGTCAAAGTAGCTTACATGGATGACCAACTGGTCGCGCGGACTGCACAGCAAATGGAAGCAAAAAGCAACGCGATCGGCAATTATAAAAACAAAGCCAATTCTCTCGACAATCAAATCAACGCAATGGAGCGGGAGTTGATTCTCAAGCAAGAACAACTCGAAAACAAATTGGAGCAAATTGACTTTAAGAGACAAAGCATGGAAGCGGCAATTCAGCAAGCGGAAGTAGATCAACAAATCGCCCGACTTCAATTGAATCGTACCGATACTTTGTTTCAAAAAGGAATCAAATCTTTGAGCGACTTAGAAGCCAAAAAACTAAAAGTCCAGCAAGTTGAAGCCAAGCTCATCAACATTCAAAATAAGCAAAGTGAAAACAACAATGAAAGAAATATTGTGGACTTGCAAATTCAAAATTTAAAAATTGAATTGCAAAATAAAGTCGCTAAAACACGGGCTTCCAAATACAGTACACTTTCCGAGTACAACGCCGCTCAAGGAGAATTGAATAAACTGGAAAACACTTACGCCAATTACAAAAAGCGGAATGAAATGTACCACATTATTGCTCCTCAATCCGGTTATGTTACATAGTTTATAAAGAAAGGAATCGGCGAGATCATTATAGCAGGATATCCCATTTTGACC
>CALIAG010000235.1 GCA_938041325.1 uncultured Saprospiraceae bacterium
TAAGGAGAGTTGGAAGTGTACATAGTCAAGGCGATACTGCTCAGTATACAGATTTAGCAAGAGAGGATTATTCTTTAGATGGAAACAGTTTTACGATTGGTGTTTTATCAGATTCATACGACAATTTGAATGGAGCCAGTAGTGGAATATTATCTGGTGATTTACCTGGAGCAAGTAACCCCAATGGATATACAACTGAGGTCACAGTGCTGAAAGACTTGGCTAGCGGGGGTTCTGATGAAGCCCGAGCCATGGTTGAAATCATTCATGATGTATCTCCAGCAGCAGAAATATTAGCAAGAACAGCATTCGAAGGAGAAGCTGATTTCGCCCAAGGAATTCTGGATTTAAGAACTGCTGGTGCTGATGTAATTGTTGATGACATAGGTTATTTTGCCGAACCGTTTTTTCAAGATGGAATAATTGCCCAGGCTGTGGATGAAGTAGTCGATGATGGGGCAGTCTATTTTTCAGCTGCAGGTAACAGTGGGCGAAAGTCTTATGAAGTAGATGGATTTAATGACTCCGGCTTTACTCTTAGTGGAAAACCGATACACAATTTTAATACTGGGGGAGGAAGTGTAGATTACACCCAATCCTTATCCATTCCAGCTGGAGTGACAATGGTTCTTACCTTTCAATGGGATGATCCTTTTGGTACTCTGCCTAATAGTGTTGCATCTGCTAACACTGACATGGATATACACTTATACAATTCAAATTTAACTGCCAATTTGGCTAGTGGCACTGATGACAATATATCAACTGGAGACCCTTTAGAAATTATTTCCTACACGAATAATACCGGAAGTGCTGAGGCAGTAAATTTAGTAATTCAGCATTATTCTGGACCAGTTCCTGATAAAATGAAATATGTAATTTGGTCAGACGCAGTTAGCATTCAAGAAAATGATACGAAAAGTTCTACTGTTACTGGCCATGCCAATGCATCAGGTGCGATAGCCGTTGGAGCAGCATCCTACTACAATACGGAAGCCTATGGAGCTTCACCAGCTTCTATCAACGGTTTTTCATCTGCAGGTGGCACGCCAATACTTTTTGATAAAGTAGGAAATTCGATTACAGAAGAAATTCGATTAAAACCTGAGATGGTTGCGCCTGATAATGCCAACACTACATTTTTTGGATGGGACATCGCACAAGATTCAGACAACCATCCCAATTTTCCTGGCACTTCTGCCGCCGCTCCACACTTAGCTGGTTTGGGTGTTTTATTGTTAGAAATGGGGGCAAGCAACAGGACTGAAGTCCTCGATGCGATGATTACAACAGCTGCCGATCTAGATGATCCGAATACAGCTGAAGCAGATCTTGGCTTTGACTTTTCTACAGGCTATGGCATGGTGCAAGGGCGACAAGCCATTGCTCATATTGCAAGTTTGCCAGTGGAGTTAATGGAATTTTCTGTTAAAAAAATAAGAACGAATAATGCCTATGTCCAATGGGCCACAGCGTCAGAATTCAATAATAAAGAATTTATAATTCAACATAAAACAGATTCAAAAGCATTTTATGAAATTGGAAAAGTTGAAGGTAAAGGATCAGTACAACAAAGAAGTGATTATGGTTTCTTAGTGGAAAATTTAAAACCCGGGATACATTATTTTCAACTGCTTCAAAAAGATATTGATGGTAAAAAAGTAGAGCTAGGTGTTGAAACGATTGAAATCAAAAGTACCGATAATTCCGTTTATACCTTTTCCAAAGAGGGGCAGCAAAGTTTTATTGTTCATAGCCCTAGAAGCAATGAAATAGAAATTCAGGTGTATAATTCTATTGGAAAAGAAGTTTTGAGAAAATCCAAAAAAATTAACTCCGAAGAAACAAGTGAGATTCAATTCGATGTTTCAAATTGGATGAAAGGAACGTACTTTTATAAAGTGGGTTTTAAAAACAATTCCAATGTAGAGCTATTGAGTGGAAAGTTTGCTAGGTAATTTTCTTCCAAAAGAAATGGAACAATACATTCTTCTTAGAAAAGTATTCCCATTTCTGAAAGGAATTTAAATGCTGTTAATATAGACGAACAAGTAAGGTTGGCTAAAATGCCTTAGCGTGTAAGGAATGCTTTACTTAGAAAAAACCCTGAAACCACCTTGTTCGTCTTTTTTAACATTCAACTAAAAAAGTCCTAATCCTTTAGCGGCCTTAAAAAAATTCCTTCATCATCCCATCTTTGTTCAATCTGTAAATTTCTACTAGATTTAGCCCATTCAATTCGCTTTGGTTTTGAATTAAGTCGAAATTTTCTTTTCCATTAAATCAATCCTACACTTCTTTTAAATTATTATTAGAACAATGACCAGTTTCTTTTGTCATTAATAGGATAGCAATGATTTGATTTATTTGGCAAACCAACTTATCCACATTTAATTAACAAAAGTTTTCCACAATTGTTAATTGCCTTATATTCAAAGAGATAGAAAGGATTTTCTGCGTTTTTAAAATTTTAGAAACAAAAGTTATCAACAATTTATTTTCAAATCAAATTATGTTAATCCATTTAGAACAAAATCATTTCCTTCTGGATTTGAATAGCTTTTTTACTACTTTAGCTTATGATCATTCAACAAACAATATGATTTTTGAAAACGCAACTGTAGACCTTAGTCAACTGCCCACTATTTCAGGGGTGGAATACAAAAAACTGGATCGAGCGCACCTCAGGGTTTCTTACATCGGTACCGTATTATTTTTCGGCATCCTAGCTGGTGCATACTCTTTGGTCTTTATTTTTTCAGATTTAAGACATGAAGTCCCCATTGTGTCTTATGCAATAGCAGCCATCATTTTATTTTGGTTCTTATTGTCTATGTTTTTGGTCGCTAAGCAATATAAAGTCGAAGGGTATGCATTACGGGAAAGAGATATTTTGCATAAAAAAGGGATAATTTTTCACAAGCATGTTTCCATACCGTTTAATCGGGTTCAACATTGTGAGGTCAAGCAAGGACCAATTGAAAGAATTTTTGGATTAAAGACGATAGAAATATTTACTGCAGGAGGACAAAGCAGTGATCTAAGTATTTCTGGATTGAAAGATACAGATGCTCAACTGATGAAAGAATTTATTATAAATAAAACAGTGGAGGATGAACTCATCTGATGTCACCTTCTTAAGCGAGCCAACTAGGCAATCTCCAGTTGCCATTTTATTAATCTTAATGAAATTGGGCAAGACTGTTTTGCGCTCTTTGTGGCCTATAGTTTTGGTTTACGTTATAGGGAGTAAAAGCGAAGATGGCACTTCCTATTTTGAAATGGCTGTCATGGGAGCAGCCTTACTTGTTGCCATTAGCTCAATCGCCTCCTATTTTCGTTTTTATTTTTATGTGAAAAACGAAGAACTGATCATTGAAAAAGGGCTATTCAATCGAAGTAAAGTAAATATCCCTTTCGACAGAATTCAAACGGTCAACTTACAGCAAAATATTATTCATCAAATTTTCAATGTGGTTAGCGTTGAAATAGATAGTGCGGGAAGCAAAGGAAGCGAGTTTTCCATCCATGCATTGAATAGAGAACAAGCCTACGCCATTCGCGAATATTTATTGAGTAGAAAATCAGAATTGGAACCGGTTGAAGAAGACGCAGAAGGCAATGCAGCTCCACTTCACACCAATGATGAAATATTATTAAAACTTGAATTACAGGATCTGTTCAAAATAGGTTTAACCAGAAATCATTTACAAAATATTGGTATCATCGGAGCTTTCTTTTTTGGTTTGTACGATATAATTACAGACGCCTTAGGTGAAAATGTCCGAAAAACCATCGATGGTTATTTCAACTTTTCAGATGAGAGTAGCTTCTTTCTCTTTGTTCTGAAAATCATACCTTCTATTCTGATTTTGTCTCTATTTATTTCTTTGGTCAATACTGCTCTTCGGTATTTTGACCTCCGTTTTTACAAGACTAACCGTGGCTTCAAACTAATTAGCGGATTGTTCACCAGACAAGAACAATCAGCTACTTTCGAAAAAATACAAGTCATTCGTTGGTCTTCGAATATTTTTCAAAAATATTTCGGAATGAAAACCTTGCGCTTATTGCAAGCTGCAAGTACAATGGTTGGGAGGAATAAATCTATAAATGTTCCAGGGTGTTACAACAGCCAAGTAGATGCTGTGCGTAACTCTTATTTTCCAGAAGAAAAGGAATTAGAATTTGAAAGCCATTCCATTAGCCCATTGATTATCTTTAGAAGATTTCTTTACATTGGCCTACTTCCAGGAATTGGTTTTTTGTTATTAATTCCAATAATATGGAAGATTAAAATTCCAGCCTTTATTTTATGGTTGATCATCGTTTTCGTAACCAGTAGGATTTATCACAAAAACTGGAAGTACGAGATAAGTACAAAAGGTTTGCGAACCCACAAAGGCATTCTAGGGGAAGAAGATTTTCTCTTGAAATGGTACAAGGTCCAATCCATCAAAGTACAACAGAGTTTGTATCAAAAAAGGAAAGGA
>CALIAG010000236.1 GCA_938041325.1 uncultured Saprospiraceae bacterium
GCGTATTTGACCTCATGGATATTTTTAAAAATGGATTTTATCTACACCCAAAGCTTAAAGGCAAATATTCTATAAAGGTTGTTTTGCCTGTATTGTGTCCGGATTTGTCGTACAAAACGCTGCAAGTTCAAGAGGGAATGCAAGCTGTGGTCACCTGGCACCATTTGACGGAAGGCAATTACGAGGAGTATCCCAAGGAGGAAACCAGAGTAGCTTTATTGGAATATTGTAAGCTAGATACCTTCGCTATGCTAAGAATTTGGGAAGAATTAAGGGCTATGACATAAATTTAGTGAAGGATTTTAGTCTAAATCAACTTGTTTTTGAGTTTATAACCCTGGTTGGCTTGAACGATAAAAGAAGGAAGAGTAAGGCTAAAATACTCAGCAATTGTACTGTAAACTAATTTTTGACCGAGCACTTTATTCTATTAAGATAAAATAATTACGTTTTCAATTCCGTTCATAAGGTGATTACATATAACCGATTTATATAATATACAAAATTCACCAATGAACTTACACCAAAAGTTTACACGACTAACAGCACTGGTACTGATTGGCTTTCTAAGTATGAACACAATCAATGCACAGGCAACCACAGTAAAACCAAATATTACGGCTGACGAGTTTACAGCAAAAGGGGAGAGCTTCGGATTTGATCAAGGAAGTACGGTTCCTAATTTAAATTTCAATGATGTAAACTCTAAAAAATTCAATCTTTATGAAATGTTGGAAAAGCCAACAGTGATTGAAATCTTTTCTTTGAACAGCGAAACCAATGCTAAAAATAAAAAGTATCTCGCCTCTTTTTACAGACAATACGATATCAATATTATTAGCATTTGCACCGATCAATATCCAAATGAAATCCGCTTAAAATCTAAAGCATGGGGATCAACTTGGTCCAATGTGATGGACGACAATAAGAAGATTGGAGGTATGTCATTCGCAGAAATGTTCCATATTCCAACGGCAAGGTTTATTGTCATTTATCCAGACAAGCAAGTCGCTATGCTGGCAAAATCAGAGAAGGAAATAGGAAAGGTGGCAGTCGCGCTTCAACAATATTTTAATTAGAATATCGTCGAAATAAAAAGGAGGTCGTTTGTACACTAGGTATAAACGACCTCCTTTTATATTTAACCTATTCTACAAGTTCAACCAATAAGTCACCTTCGCAACCAAAGCACGATTCCTAACAGAAAATTGGTCAAATGGATCCGTTAAATAATTATCAGTATAAACAATGAAGAAGTCAGACACTGGCTGGAAACGCCATTGAAAACGAGCGTTGATATTTAAATTATCTGATTGATTATTGTATTGGATGAAGGTGGTCAAAAATACTTTTTTGGAAAAAGTCAGGTCAATTCTAGGACCAATAAGCCACAAATTACTCGGCACAAAAGGAGCATCTAATTTTACATAATTGTAAGAATAAGAAAGTCCGATCGAACCTCTTGGTTGATACCTCACTGAAAATTCACCACCCACTCCCAAACGGATACCATTGTAAAAACTACCCGTATTGGTCCGAACATTCCAAGTTAAAACCTTTGTAGGATCACTGCGGTAATTAAGTTCCAAATTTGTAAAACCATATTCTGTACCCGCTGCTAAAAAGATGCTATCTTCCTGAAGACGGGTAGGATCAAAATCATCGGCTAATTTTATTTTATTGTAAGCCAGCGTGATATTTCCTCTTGCATTGTTTTTAAAGTTCAAACGCATAAAGGGTTCAAAACGGAATTCCGCTTGTTGGAAATCTGTAAAGACTTCGTTGTCCGATTTGCCCAATCGATAAATCCAGGCCAAGTCAAATCCAATTTCTCCTTGAGACATTGCCCCTTTTTTAGGATATAAAAACATGCTCGCTTCTGGACTAAATAAAAAGATATCTCTGCGTTGTACAAAACCGACTTCCGGAGCAAAGCCTTCACCAACAAGCATATGTGCCCATTCCAAACGGTATTTTCGTTGGGTATATACGAGTTGAGTAAAGTGAGAAAATTTCTGTTCTTCCTCATTAGGAGCAGCAAGTCCCATGAAATTGACTTTTCCATTCCATGCATTATCTGCAGAAGCGATTCTGTATTCTAGTCCTGCCGTTCGATTGTAAGTATTGACACTTGTACCAAAGTCTTTGGCGTTTATAGCGTCTTTATTGACAAGAATAAAAGCAAGACTGGACCTTTTAAAAACGTTTTGCTCAACAGCAGCAACGGTATAATTAAAACTAGGCAAATCATTGTCCACTTGACTTGCGGTTTGCATATTGATTAAACCAACCCGCAATCTTGGATTTATTTTTCCACTTAAACGAGCTCCATATAAGATCGCATTTTGAACATTGGTTTCTGTTGTTGTGTCCAGCGCAATTCCAATTCTTCTGGAGAAGAAAGGGTTGAGTCGAGTAGCTCCGAAACTGGAAAACAAATCCGCATTTTCTAAAAAGAACTGTCTTCGTTCCGGAAAAAATATTTCGAATCGATCGAGATTGGTGACTTGCTGATCCACTTCTACCTGACTGAAATCAGGATTTACCGTAAGGTCCAAATTAAGAGAGGAACTGATTGCGATTTTAGCATCTCCACCTATGGCCGCTTTACTGACAGCCTTGGTCTCGTCTAAATCTTCAAAATCTCTGAGCACAGAACCCGATACATATGGGATCACAGATATATTGGGTCCGGGTTTTTTCAATGGTTCCTCAAAAACAACATTGGCCATATAGGTCATGTCCATTAAGATCCTGTTGCGCGGAATCCTTACAAAAGAAGATATCTCATTGAATTGGCTATCGTTTCTATAGCATTGCATTCTCCAACTCTTGGTGCCTTCCTTAAATCGCAGTGTTTTGAAAGGAATGGCCATTTCTCCAATCCAATAATCCTCATAAATTTTCGATTCTGCATCCCATTTATTATCCCACGAACCTTGGAAATCGGAACGTTGACGACCTCCATTGGATATCAAAGCTTCTCTACGAACACCCATTGGATTAAGGCCAAAAAGGAAAGCACTGGTTTGATCCGAATAGGTATCGAAAAAGACACTGATATTGTCACTTCCGAAAAAGCTATAATCTCTTTTTAAAGATGGAACCAGAAAATCTGCACTTTTACTATAACATTTTAAAGCGACATAAAGATTATTATCATCGTAGGCAAGATATATTTCAGATTGAGCGAAAGCAGACAAACTATCATAAGGGAAATTTTGCCAAAAATCAGCTCCTTTCACTGATTCTTGCCATATTGCTTCATCTAGAACGCCATCCAAAACTATCTGCTCAGTAGTTTTGTTAGCATATATATCCGGTTTCATGCCTAGTGGCAGTTGTGAAGAAGATTCCTGACTATAGCAGATTTGGAAGCTTATTAAAACGAGGAAAAGACAAATGGTTTTTTGCATCGAAATATTACAAATGATTGAAGGGCAAGTTAATGCTTAAATTTATTATTTTTAGCGGATCATATGAGAACTCTGTCAAGATTGATACAAGTCAGTAATTTTAATACCAAAATTGAGACTATTCTCTGTCTCCTTTGCTTTGTGGCCACGGGCTTCAACTTGCAGGGGCAGTCTGTTCTTTTTCCCGAACCACTTTCTTCTAGGACTGCAAGTTACGACATTGATGTACAACTTGACATCAAAAAGAAGATGATTTTTGCCGACGAAAAGATTCATTGGTTAAATTCCTCAACGGATACCGTCCGAGAGCTTCAACTGCATTTATACCTCAACGCCTTTAAGAATACCCAGTCTACTTTTATGAAAGAACAAGGAGGCGCTTCAAGAGGCGAATCAACGAATAAAGAAGACGAGAATGTATGGGGTTGGCAGGAAATTACCCGATTCCAAGATAGTTTTGGCAATGATTTGTTAGTAAAAGCGGAATACATTCAGCCAGACGATGACAATGAGGAGGATCAATCGGTGATTAGAATCCCTTTAAAAGAAGGCGTCTTACCAGGTCAAAGGGTTACTTATGACTTAAGCTTTGAGGCAAAATTACCAAACCTAATTGCTAGAACAGGATACGATAAGAATTACTATTTCTTGGTGCACTGGTTTCCGAAATTGGGTGTTTACGAATATCCAGGTATTCGCTATGCTGAAAAAGGACAATGGAATTGCCATCAGTTTCATGCAAGTACAGAATTCTATGCAGATTTTGGGGTGTATAATGTCAACATCGCTGTTCCAAAAGGTTATACATTAGCAGCTTCAGGGCTTTTGCAAGGGACGGAGGAAAAGGACAGTTTGACCATTCATAAATATAGAGCAGAAGATGTAATTGATTTTGCTTGGACTGCTTCTCCCCGAATGATGGAGTTTCACGACAAGTGGAAAGACGTGGATTTGAAAGTAATGGCCAACGAAGAGCACATCGAATTGGTTCCTCGTTTTTTTCAGGCGACGAAAAATTGCTTGGAATATTTAGACAAACATGTCGGTGATTATCCTTACTCAAATTTAACGGTTGTATTGCCTCCATTTCATGGACTCGGTTCATCGGGTATGGAATATCCAACATTGGTCTCTGGCATAGGCTTCAAAGGTTTGCCAGATTACATTCGAATCATTGAAGTGATTACGACCCATGAAGTAACCCATCAATATTTTATGCAAATGATTGCCACCAATGAAATGGAGGAATCGTGGATGGATGAAGGTTTTACTTCCTATTGGGAAAGTAGAATTATGGATCATTATTATGGTGAAAAAACGTCGAATATTGAATTTCTATCTTTTGGTTATGGAGGAATGCAAACGCATCGTTTGGAATACCTGGGTTTAAGCAATCCCAAAGTATCTGAAAATTTTAGATTCCCTTGGAAATTCAAACATGGCGGTTACCATCCTTTGACTTATGCCAAGACTTGCTTGTGGTTAAAAACATTAGAAGGTTTGGTTGGCTTTGATCATATGAATGGGATCATGAAAAAGTATTTTGAGGAATGGAAATTCAAGCATCCTTGTGCAAAAGATTTTATCGCTGTAGTGAATAATTATGTTGCGGAGAATTTGAGTGAAGAGTTCCCAAATGGAATGGACTGGTTTTTCGATCAGGTCTTGTATAGTTCCGAACTTTGTGACTATAATGTTGGATGGATTAGTAATAACAAGGATGAAAAAGATTATGGCGTTTTTGAAAATACAACAGAATGGGGGATAGAAGAAGGAGAGGGGCCAGAAGAAATTTACACTTCAAAAGTTGTACTGTTTAGAAAAGGCGAAGTCATTATGCCACAAGAAGTTTTGATTCATTTTGACAATGGAGAGGAGATTTTAGAAAAGTGGGATGGCACAGATCGAAGTTTCGAATTTGAATACAAAGGAACTCGGCAGATTGAATGGGCGATACTTGATCCACAAAAAAAGATCTACATGGATAGCAATCTGAATGACAATTCTTATGCAGTAGAAATAGATCAATCTCCCATCTGGAAAACCATTTCAAAGTTTTTCTTTTGGGTTCAAAACACAATGCAAACGATGAGTAGTTTAATATGAAAGTAATCAATGCATTTGCAAAAGGTTGGAAAAAAGTAATTCAAAGCTTCGTGCTTTGCGGATTGCTGTATGGAATGAATTTCCTTTTTGCTTTCATTGTTGCCTTGCCATTAAAACAGTTGATGGATAAAAAGTTGAGTCACTCCATGGAGCCTCAAAATTTATTGGCTGGATTTGACTTTACAGTAGTCGTGGATTTTTTAAATGAATATGGCGTGAGAGATGCCTTTCCAAATATTCTGGCCAACACTCAAATCATTGCCATCGTATTCTTTTTCTTTTCTGTTTTTTTAACAGGAGGTATTCTTGCCGTTTTTAAAAATAGAGAAGAAGGATTTACACGTGGAATTTTCTGGGAAGGTTGCGCGCAATACTTTTGGCGTTTACTCAGATTGACGCTTTACTTCTTAATCATTCAGGTAGGCATATTGTCGATTTTCTTTTTTATACTGAATGCGATGACTAGTGGTTTTGATATAGAAGCGATCGCGCATGAAGGAGTGATATTTGATTCCATTAAAATACTGATTCCATTTTACTTGATTTGCTCTGGGATCATTGCTATGATAAGTGATTATGCAAAAATCCATATGGTGCATTTGGACGAAGCTTGGCTGTTTAAGCCTTTCTTTGGTTCTTTTAAGATTGGCTTGAAAAAATTCTTTAAAACCTATCCATTGTTTTTTCTGAACTTTTTAATTTTCGTTTTAATCCTTGGAGTATATTGGTTTTTAAGTGAACGAATAATCACCGATAATTTCACCAGTATTCTTCTTCTTTTTGTACTGGGACAAGTATTCATTTTGGGAAGAATTTTTGTGAAAGTATTGAGAATATCTACTGCAACAGAGATGTACCGCAGTCTGGTTTATACAACGAAGAATTCTGAAATTCCTAGCCTGGAAAATCAGCAAGTAGCCCATCAAAATGAAGAGTGAATTTAAGTTGATCAAAATTCCAATAGATCAAGAAAATCATATTGCACTTTGGCAATTGAATCCTACACAATCCATTCCTGATAATTTACCAACAACAGATATCTTTTTGACGCACGGGACTTTTTCCAATCGGAAAGTGTTGAGTGCAATGGCTGCATTTTTAGCCGATAAAGGTTTTAGGTGTTGGATAATGGAGTGGAGGAATCACGGAAGCAGCTCTAGAATTAAATCACATTTTAATTTTGAAACCATCGCATTGAAAGACATTCATCTGGCTTTTAATTACCTCTTTGAAGAGCAACAAGTAAAGCAATTGCATTGCATTACGCACAGTGGTGGTGGAATTTGTTTGACTATGTTTTTGATTAAAAATCCTCAATTCTGCGATAAAATAAAAAGCATGATTTTCTTCGGATGTCAAGCATTTGGAGCAGGTACAACGCTTAAAAATAAACTCAGCATTAGAATCGGAAAGTACGGTAGTAAAATGCTTGGATTTATTCCTGCGAGTATGGTAGGGAGTCCAGAAAATGAAAGTTATGGCTTGATGAAGCAATGGTTTGATTGGAACATCTCCCAGGAGTTTATTGGAGAAGAGGGATTCGATTATAAAAAGGAAATGCAAAAAGTAAAAGTACCCGTTTTTTCCATTTGTGGAGGCGGCGACCATTTTATAGCACCTGTAGAAGGTTGTCAAAAATTCTTATCTGCATTTGAAAATCCTAAAAATAAGCTTTTGATCTGCTCAAAAGAAAATGGATTTAGAGAAAACTATAACCACAGCAGAGTGATGCATTCTAAAAATGCTAGTCAAGAAATATATCCATTGGCATTGAATTGGATAGAATCTTGCTAAAGTACTTGCATATACAAGTACTTTATATTAACTTGTAGTTGTGAGTAATTCAAAAAAAATAGAGACACCAGCCTTTGATCGCATAAATCCTATGCATTGCGTGAATGGCAAGCTGCGAAAGCTTCACCGGATGGTTAACAATGTATACATGGGCAAATTTAAGACCCACGGTTTGAGAGGAAGTATGGTTTCTATTTTATTTATGATTGGAAAAATTGATGGAGTTAATCAAAAGTTTATTGCCGATCGTTTGGTATTGGATCAATCGACCATGTCAAGAGACTTGAAAAAGCTCAAAGAGCGGGGATTGGTGAGCATTAAAAAAGGGGAGGACCCAAGGTATTCTTCTTTATTCCTAACGACAAAAGGCTATAAGCTTGTTGAAAGTATAGCTCCAATCTGGGAAGGTCTGCATCATGATCTAGAAGAGATTTTGGGTTTAACCAAAATTCAACAAATCGATAACTTGATTGCTAAAATAAGTTCAAGCATAGAGAAAATTAAAACCTAAATTTTTTTAACCCTATACTTGTATATACAAGTGTGAAAAATATAAAGATATGTTAGAATCCATTCCGAATGTTATCGTTATTGCATTTGTTTTGACAACCATTTTAACAATAATACTTTTCTTCAGAAGTATTTCAAGATCTACTTGGTCATCCAAAACGAAAAACACCACTTATGTCCTAACTGTAGTTTGGTTGGGAATTACAGCTATGCTGTCTTACTCTCTTTTTTTTATGCAGAATTTAGATTCCTTTCCACCTAGGTTTTTTGTTGGAATTGCCCCAGCTATATTTTTGATTTTTTATATGACAATAAGCAAAAGAGGCAAAGCATTGAGTGATCAACTTGATCTAGAAGATTTGACTTGGATCAGTATTGTGAGAATACCAGTAGAGTTTGTTCTTTTGTATTTATTTCTGAACAAAGGCATACCGGAAGAGATGACTTTTGAAGGCCGCAACTTTGATATTTTGGCTGGATTGACTGCACCATTTATTGCTTATTTCGGTTACCGCAAAAGGAAGTTTAGTAAAACAATAATCCTTGCCTGGAATATTTTATCGCTCGGGCTTTTGTTAAATATTATTTTCCATGCTGCCATAGCCGCGCCTACACCTTTGCAACAAATTGCTTTTGATCAACCGAACATAGCTGTTCTACATTTTCCTTTTAATTGGCTGCCGATGTTTATTGTACCTGTTGTATTGTTTACTCATTTTGTGAGTATTCGGAGATTGCTTTTTACGATGGATTAAGAGAAAAGTAGCAGAACACGATTTATAAGATGACCAATATATTCAAGATACGCTCGATCGTAAAATCGTGACCATCCTAAACATCATAAAAATCCTGTTCAAACAAAAAAGGAATCGTAAAATGGCAGAACACGATTTATAAGATGACCAAGATATTCAAGATACGTTCGATCGTAAAATCGTGACCATCCTAAACATCATAAAAATCCTGTTCAAACAAAAAAGGAATCGTAAAGCGGCAGAACACGA
>CALIAG010000237.1 GCA_938041325.1 uncultured Saprospiraceae bacterium
ATCATTAGTAGGTGTATCGTCGAAGAAAGGAGAATCTGCACGTATACCAATTGTCAATTTCAAATTGTCTGATGCTTGGAATTCATCTTGAACATATATTCCAAATTGTCCACCTCCGAAAGCTGCAATAGCTTGTGAATCGTCACCTGTTACATTATCAACCAATGAATACGCTCTTTGAAAACGATTGGCAGTTTGATCTGTCATAAAGTCTTCCATAGAACTGAATCTATAGTCTCCGTAGTTGAAAGCTAAAAACAAGTTGGCAACACTATAAAATTCATTGTGTGTACCAATCATGAAAGTGTGCTTTCCTTTGTAAATTTCAAAATTGTTTGTGACAGTGAAAATATCCTGATCCAAAAGGTTGGCAGTTGAAAATGGCTCAGCACCAAATCGAATGTCACCTCTTCCATCCTGAATAGTTACACTTGGAAATTCAGCGTTGAAAGGATCTCTATCATCTCTTACACCTGTGTAAGCCAAAACTAAATTGTTGGCCATGTTAGAACCGATAATTGCGTTCCATTCTAAAGCAGCAGTATTTGTTTTAGAAACGAAATATTCTGACCCTTGTGTATAGTTGATATTTCTAGGACCAGATTGTCTTCCTTCTACATTCTCAGCACTTACGTAAGAATACCTGAAAGACAATTTATTATTGTTGTTTGCATTCCAATCTAACTTCGCTGTGATTTTATCTGAATCAAGGAAAGTTTCATTGTCGGTGTAACTTCCAGCATCAAATCCGTATTCGCTGCTTAGTTTATTTTCAAGTGCTGACAAATCAGCAGTATTTGAATCACCTTCATAATCTGTTACATCAAATGGAAGTGGAATATTTTCTCTTTGAAGTTCTGCATTTACAAAGAAGAATAATTTATTCTTCACAATTGGACCACCAAGTCTAAATCCAGTAGTAGTTGCATTGAATTCATTGATTTCAGCACCTTCTAATGTATTTCTAATTAAATTTTCGTTTCTGGTAAAACCATAAACAGAACCTTCAAAGTTGTTCGTACCTGATCTTGTAATCGCGTTAATAGAACCACCTGCGAATCCACCTTGACGTACATCAAATGGAGCGAGAGAGATCTGAAATTCTTCAATTGCATCTAATGAAAATGGAGAAACACCAGTCTGACCACCATTGGTACCAGATCCAGCTAATCCAAATACATCATTGTTTACCGCACCATCTACATAAATAGCGTTGTAACGATTGTTTACACCATTTAAAGAGATAGAAAATCCATCGTTGCCTTCTCGAATAGTAGCTTGAGGAGTCAAACGAGCTAAATCTCCAACTGCTCTTGATACCGTTGGCATGTTAGTAATAGCTGCTTCGTCGATAATGGTTTCAGCACCTGTTCTGTTTCCATCAAAAACATCATTTCTAAGCGCTACGATGACTACTTCGTCAAGGTTAGTAGCTGCTTCGTTCATTTTGGTATAGATTTTAAAATCTTGACCAAGCTGTAAATAAACATTGTCTTTTACGATGTCTTCGTAACCAGTGTAACTGATGGTAATTTTGTAAGGTCCACCAGGTTTCATGTTGGAAAGTCTGAAGTACCCATCTAGGTTGGTACTGTTACCGTAAGCTGATCCAGTAGGGCCGTGAATGGCCAAGACATTTGCACCGATAAGAGATTCCCCTTTATCGTCAGTAATTTGTCCATTAATTGAGGAGTTGGTAACTCCTTGTCCAATAGCCATGAATCCTGTAAACAGGATGACCATTGCACTTAATACGAGTTTCGTAAAGTTAGTAGATTTCATTTACTCAAGGTTTTGGTTAAATGAGAGTGATTTATTAAAGAATTCATACAATTTCCCCACAAATCTACTAAAGGAACATTAAGTACAAGTTAACTTATTGACTTATTTTTTAAACAATTAGAATTAAGTTATAAACATTGTCATTTTATGCAATATGTTTTTTCAAAATAAATTTATAAGTCTCTGTTAATTAGCGATATACGGATAGTTATAAAAATAATAATATTTAATTTATTACAAGAGAAATTCAAGGTTTTAACAGTGTCAAACGCATATTTGGAAAAGTAAAGTTGGCTGTTTTTCTGTTACTATTCATTCATATAATGTAATAAAACATAGGATATTTTATAAAGGAGGATTCTGTGAAAATATATCCAATAAGTCTCTTCTAACACACCAATTTTTATATCGTTTCAGTACCTTTCACTTTTTTGGAAACCGCTAGAATAGTTGAAATCGATTTTGGTTACTTTCTATCTTTAAATTCAATAATGGTAAAAATCGTTGAGGTTGACAACCGAAGGCTTAAAAAAGAGTTTATCAAGTTTCCTTGGAAAGTTTATACTGGTAATGTTAACTGGGTTCCACCTTTATATATGGATATGAAGGAGATTTTGAACGAAAAAAAGCACCCCTTCTACGATTATGGTGAAATGAAGCTCTTTTTAGCTTATAAAAACAACGAAATTGTTGGAAGAATAGCCTCGATCTTAAATCCATTATATAATGAACACCATCCTGGGAAAACCGGCTTTTTTGGCTTTTTTGAATGTTTAAATGAGCAAATCGTTGCAAACGCCCTATTAGATCGGGTTCACGATGAGTTAAAAAAGGAAGGAATTGACATATTGCATGGACCCGCAAGCCCTTCAGCGAATTACGATTATGGCTTGCTCGTAGATGGTTTTGATGATCCTCCTAAAATCATGATGACTTATAATCCTCCTTATTATGAAGCGTTGCTACTTAACTGGGGTTTACAAAAAAGAGTGGATTTATGGGCGTATAAGTTAGATCGAGAATCTGTTTTGAACAATAAGAAACTGACTCGTTTAGTAGAAGTCGTTAAAAAACGCTCTCAAATTAAACTCATTCCTATAGATTTAAAAAACCTAAGAGAAGAGATCAAGAAAATAAAGCACATCTATAACACAGCATGGGAGCCAAACTTTGGACATGTACCATTCACAGATAAAGAAATTGAACTATTAGCGAGTCAATTGAAGCTAATAGCAGATCCAAGTTTAATTTTTTTCGGATATGTAAATGGAGAATTAGTAGGAATTGCCGCGGCAATAAGAGATATCAATTTTATCATCAAACAAATGGATGGAAAGCTTTTCCCTTTTAATTTTTTAAAAATGTTCACCCAAAAGAAAAAGATAAACTGGTTGCGAGTATTGATCTTAGGTATTTTACCCAAATTTCAAAAAAAAGGATTCGACGCTGTATTTTATCATGAACTAATTGCTGCCAGTGCAAAATTAGGCTTAAATTACGGCGAAGCCAGCTGGATACTAGAAGACAATGAAATGATGAACAGAGGAATGAAGCTTGTAAACGGCAAAGTCTATAAAACCTACCGAATCTACGAAAAAGACATTTGATGAAAATCCTGCTCACTCGTTTTGGTCTCCTGACCAAGATACGTTCTTGATTATCCTGTATCATCTTAAATAGCTTAAAAATCTTGATTCAAACAGAAACATCAGAACACGATGTATAAGATAAGAAAGATCATCAGGATAATTTATCAAGCCGAAGGCATGACATTGAATCGTTCCATCCTGCCCATCTTATAATATCTTAAAAATCCTGTTCAAACAAAAACCACCAACCCAAAGACCTAGGAACCAAGAAAACCGAAAGAATCACGCTATTCGAAAACCGTCAACCAAAAGAAACACGAACTTTCGAAAACCGAAAGAATCAAGAACTACCGAAAACCGAAAGACACACGAACTACCGAAAACCGAAAGACACACGCTATTCGAAAACCGATCTCAAAAAAAAACAAAAACAAACCCAACCCTTTCCCTAATCCCCCCAGTCTATATATCTGAACACGCTACTGAACCCTGTTTTTAACATAAAATAGAAGAAAGTAAGTTCGAATTGAATAAAATAAAGACCGGTAAGTTCGTTATATTTGATGAACCCCCATTTTTGTCTCTTATTTGAAGTGGTAAAATGCTTCATTCTCTTAAAACTAGTGAATGTTTAATCACCGGAATTATTCAGAAAAAGAGTTGGTAGAAGGCTGTGTGACTAATAATCGCAGAGCCCAAGAGATATTGTACAAGCAATATTTCGCTAAAATGATGGGGATGTGCATGCGCTATACAAGTGATAGAGATAAAGCAATGCTAATCGTCAACAACGGCTTCCTTAAAGTCTTTAAAAAATTGGATACGTTTTCCTTTAAAGGCTCTCTGGAAGGCTGGATTCGAAAAATCGTTTACCACAGCCTTTCAGAGTATTTTAAAAAGGAGTCAAAATATTTACATTTTCTTGTTTTTGAAGAAAAGGATACTTCCACGACTCAAACAGCTGCATTAAGCAACTTATACATGGAAGATATTCTCGAGATGGTAACGCAGTTGCCACCCGCGACACAACAAGTATTTAATCTGTACGCAATAGAAGGGTTTACACATGTAGAAATTGCCAAAAATTTGGACATCAGTGTTGGCACCTCGAAATGGCACCTTTCAAACGCAAGACAGAAATTAAAAGAAATTTTAAGAAAAAGCAATTCCAGGCAGTATGCAGGGTAAAGAAAGAAATAATAACGAAATAGACCAGGAGTTCACAGACTTTTCCTGGGGGGAAATGAGCAAAATGCTTGATCAGGAAATGCCTGTTCAAAAAGTTGCTACCAAACCACGTCGAAAAAAATATCTGTTACTGCTCTTGCTATTACTGATTAGTTTCAGTGCAGGAGTCGGTTCTATGTTTTTCTATCAACAAAACCAGACGGATCCAATTCCGGAAGCGCCACCTCCTCAAGAACAAGCGCCTTATGCGGATGCGCAACCACCGGATATTGATTTGAATCTGGATCTGGTGGAACAACAGCAAAAGCTTTTAGCTGAAGCACCGCCACCTAAAAAAGCAAAAACAAAAAACAAAAACTTAAAAAACAATTCATTAATCTTTAATCGTCTGGATGGAATAAAATTTACACTTAACAACTCTACTTCAAGTTCAACTTCTTTTTCTTCTTCTTATGGATTGCCAGCAATTCGCCAAGCAAGCGAACAGTTGAATCAATCTCGTCAAAGTTTTTATGCAAACGCTGCAACTTCGTTACTTGAAAATAATGCAAACGAAGTGGATCAAGCAATACAAAGCGTGTCACATTTTACTTTGTTCTCTGAAGTTGATTCAAAAGAAATCGATCTTCTAAATAAAGACAAATCTTTTGCCTTCGCAGACCATTTGGTTAAAATGAAAAGAAAGCGTTTAGATTTAGGGTTGACAGTTGCAAGTTTATTTGATGATGATTTTAGATCAACTGGTTTTCAATCAGGCATAGTGCTAGATTTAAATTTTGATAAAAAGTTTTCTTTAAATACAGGCCTTGCTTTTACTCGTTTGGTAAAAAACACTTACCAAGCGCCTGTAGCATTGACTACTGCTCAGCATCTAGAACAAGCAGTATTTGGTGGCTATGATATGGCTAATCCAATCACTACAAATGCAAGCAATCTGGAAGATAGCGAATCTGCTAATTTTCCAATTGATCGCATAGACTACATAACAATTCCTGCTACGATCTCTTATCAATTCAATAGAAAACTGGGCTTTCAAACTGGTGTGAACTTTTCATACTTATTGGGTTCCAAAAATAATGAAGAGTATATTTCTTCAAACGATCCAGATCAACAATCTGGTGGTAATTCGGCAAGCTTAAGAGGTTACTCTGACTTCCTTAGCAAGAATGGAATCAAATCTATTGATGTAGGGATCGGAATAGGAATGCGCTATTTTGTTTCTGATAAAGTCGGAATAGGAATGAACTACAACATCGGTTTACCTGATTATACCAAAGACCGAGTATTCGGAATTAGAGAAGGCCATACCAATAACTATTTCAAGCTGTCTTTGAATTATTACATGAAGAAATTGTAATAGCCTTAAAGACAAATTATAGCGTCCCAAACGCAACACAATTTTAATCTCGCTAAACCCAGAAAGGGAATTCTTGCCCTTTCTGAAACTACCTTACCTTCGCTTTTAAGCGATCTACTTCTCAGGAAAAAGCAATACCTGCCTTTGTTATCTATCCCTTAATTCACTTAATAATAATCCGCCAGACCTTCTTTTTGCAAAATGAAATATGCCTATGCCGTTAAATGGCAAGGATATTGTTTTTGTTTTAATGTATTGTCAAGTAACTGATGACAATAAGGAATTAAACATACTAATGCCTTTCTTTTCCTCCATGATCCAATAGCCATTCACAAGTCTAGTAACCTGAAATCCGAAGCGCATATGAGAAAACTTTTAGCGTCGGGATTTCTGCTGGTATTCCTTTGTCAAGGCTATTCGCAAGAAATTTCGAACTTACCCTCCCGTCCAATTTTTGCTGTACAGGCAACAACCTACGATTACATCAATACACAGATTATTCCTTTTGAATTAGAAGGAGGTTTGATATTGGTTGGTGCAATGTATCGTGGAGAAAATGCCTCCTATATTTTAGATACCGGCGCCCCTTCATTGGTGATGAATAATAGTGAATGGAAAAGAGAGAAACCAAAATCTTTTTTTAGCGGAATTTGTGGAGCTGTTAATGTTCAACGTTTGAAGATCAAAAAATTCATTTTTGGATTGGTGCGACATAAAAATGTGAAAGCATTGGAAACCAATATGTCTCATATCGAAAGATTGAAAAAAAGAAAAATTAAAGGCCTTCTTGGGAAATCTATTTTGTGCAATCATGAGACCATGATTGATTATCGTCAAAAAGAAATTACTATTTTCAAACCCAACCAAAGTTCACAATTCCATCGATCCCAAAAACCTTTGGATGCCATTCCTTTTTTGATGGACAAGCATATTCCAGTTGTGAATATTAAAATTGGAGGAAAGGAATACCATTTCGGTATCGACAGCGGAGCAGAAGTAAATGTGATCAACAAAAATATTGCGCATTTAATTGACGATGAGCTTTGTCAAAACTGGAAAACTAAAAATTTGAGAGGGATTGGAAGGAATGGAGTTAACGTGAAATCAACAGAAGTAAAGACGGTAGAAGTCCATGGAAGTGAATACAATAATATGAAATTTATTATAGCGGATCTATCTGTATTCAACGGGAAGAAAAAAGTTCAATTGGATGGATTGCTTGGCTATCCTTTTTTAAGTTCTGGAAAATTTTCAATAAACTATAAAGATCAATCATTGTATGTATGGGAAACGTATAGCTCACCTGCTGTAAGTGAAACCGTAACAATGAGAGATTAGAAAGGTTGTCTTCAAAGAAAACAGCCTTTCTGAATATTCACGTTTTAATCTGTTTAATTTAAAACAATCCACTTATATTTCCTTCATTGTCAATGTCGATATTAACCGCAGAAGGAGTCGCAGGTAGTCCTGGCATTCGCATCATATTCCCGGTTATTGGAATTAGAAAACCAGCTCCTGCAGCAATTTCAATTTCTCTGACTGTTACAACAAAATCTTTTGGACGGCCGAGTAATTTAGGATTATCAGATAAAGATTTTTGTGTTTTTGCCATACATATTGGAAGTTTTTCCAAATCTAATTTCTTAATCTTTCTTAGATCAGATTTTGCTTTAGCGGTATAGTCAACAGACTCTGCACCATATATTTTGGTGGCAATGGTTTCTATTTTTTCTTCTACTGACAAATCCCAATCATATAAAGGTGTAAAAGTGTTTTCATTTCCGTCTGCTAATCGAGCAACTTCTTTGGCTAGCTCAACAGCTCCTTCGCCTCCCTTTGCCCATACATCCGTAATGACTGCTTTGATTCCTAGCTTTTCACAAGCCTCTTTGATAATATTTAATTCCTCCTCCGTATCTGTTGTGAATTTATTGATAGCAACAACCGCTGGAATATTAAAATGAGCTGAGTTTTCAAGATGCTTTTCCAAATTGGGCAATCCTTTACGGACTGCTTCTGGATTAGGTGCAGTTAGCTCTTTTAAATTTCCACCACCGTGGTATTTTAAAGCACGCACTGTGGCAACCAACACAACTGTATTTGGAGTGAGTCCAGCTCCTTTGCATTTGATATCGAAGAATTTTTCAGCACCCAAGTCAGATCCAAATCCAGCTTCAGTTACTACATAATCTGACAAAGATAAACCCATTCTCGTTGCTATTACGGAATTAGTGCCTTGTGCAATATTCGCAAATGGTCCTCCGTGTATGATCGCGGGTGTGCCTTCTATTGTTTGAACAAGATTAGGTTTTATAGCATCTTTTAAAAGAGCAGTCATTGCTCCTTGAACTTTTAAGTCCTTCACATATACTGGCCGTTTGTCAAAAGTAAAACCAATGAATATATTCCCTAGTCTTCTTTTTAAATCCATCAAATCATTGGACAAACAAAGAATGGCCATGATCTCCGAAGCAGCAGTTATATCAAACCCTGATTCCCGAGGAACACCAGAAGTAGTCCCTCCCAATCCAATAACGATATTCCGCAAAGCCCGGTCATTCATATCAATCACTCTTTTCCATAAGACTGTTCTCGGGTCAATGCCGAGAGAATCTGTCTTTTTCTGCAAATCATTATCGATAACGGCAGACAATAAATTATGTGATTTCTCAATAGCCCCGAAGTCACCCGTAAAATGCAAGTTGATATCTTCCATTGGAAGCACTTGAGAATATCCTCCACCTGTTGCACCTCCTTTGATCCCAAAAACCGGCCCCAATGAAGGTTCACGTAGGACAACCGTTGTTTGCTTGCCAATTTTGTTCAAGCCTTGTGTTAATCCAATTGACATGGTTGTCTTCCCTTCCCCTGCAGGAGTTGGAGAAATGGCAGAAACGAGTACCAATTTGTTTTTCTTTACTTTTTCCAAATCAATAAACTGCAATGGGATTTTTGCTTTGTACCGTCCAAACAATTCCAGTTCTTCTAAAGGAATATTTAACTGTTCCGCAATATTGTGAATATGTTTTAAGGTAGCAGCGTTTGCGATTTGCATATCAGAAGCCATATGAATTTCGATTTGTTTGAAAACAAAATAGAAATTTTAATCTAATCGCTGATCATTGGATAGAGGCTAAGAGACTTTTGTGTCAATATTATACAATATTCACATATTATATTGTCATCGTAAAGCAAGATGTGAGTGAGAAACAAACGCTAAGTATTATGACTTGCGAGACAAGTCAATTTATTGGTGCGTACAATTCCGTGAATTACTTCTTTGTATTTCTGATGTTTTACAAACCTAGAATCATGCAGAAAGAAACAGTCAAAAGTCTAAGCTGCATTTTCGTCAATACAGGCATATCGCTTTCAATATAGAAATACCAGATTTCACTTATATTTTTAATGTTCATGACGGTTATAATTGGGTACAACAATATTGTTTGATTCATGTCAATGAATCAAAAAGAAAATAATATTCTTTGTTTGGGCTTTAAGTTGGTTGGAAAAAAGGCAAAAAGAGAATTCTGCAATAGTTGATATAACTTAATTTATAGACTTCCATAGATGAAGTCAAGTACATTGCTGTTAGATTTTTGTTAAAATGCCTTGATATAAAAAGGGGATGTAATATGATAGGTATAAAAGTCACTAAAACTAAAAAACCGCTTTTGACAATAGCCAAAAGCGGTTTTTAATAATCCTAAAGGGAAATATTACAAGTGTAAACTTTCTTTTCTTTTTAAAAGGACTTCTTCACTTTCGCGTCTGTCTGGATCATCTACGCAACAATCTACTGGACAAACAGCTGCACACTGTGGTTCTTCGTGAAAACCAACGCATTCTGTGCATTTATCCGGTACAATGAAATAAAGATCATCACTGATTGGAGCTTGTTCCGCATCTACAGCAACTTCTTGATCGCCATTGATCGTAATCGTTCCTGATATGGTGTTGCCTTCTGCCATGGTCCATTCAACTCCTCCTTCATAAATTGCATTATTAGGGCATTCCGGTTCACAGGCTCCGCAGTTTATGCATTCATCTGTTATAATTATCGCCATTTTTAAGTCTAATTTTAGATTCTGTTGCAATAAGACCATTAAGTTTATCTAAGCGGTCTATTTACGTTAACACCAAATTGGGTGTAAAAGTTTGTTTTTCATATAAAAACAAGTGCAAAAGTAATGCTAAGTGTACTGAAATTCAAGTAACTCAACCTACAAAATAGCAACTAAATGGTTTATTAGTCAGATTATTCTTATTTCATCAAGAAAATTCTGTTACATATGACGCAATTCTTCTGTTCCAAGTTGAAGTTTGTTCCAAATACGGAATAGAATAAAAGCCCCAATAACTGTAATCGCCGTTGCAATCAAAGCGGCGGTGGTATTAGAATAAAGCCAATAACCGGTCGCAAATAAAGCACCGTATACAGTCATACAACCGATCATCATTCCAAGTATTTCCAAAGGCAATTGTCCATCATTGGCCAGTTTCTCACCTATATCTTCTCCTTTAGCTTTTTCTAGTACAGGCTTCCAACCCACTTTTGCTGGTCGAATTTTTTTATAGAAAGCCAATAGCGTTTCCTGAGAATCGGGTTGAGTTAAGAAAGTAACGATTAGCCACCCTGCGGTTGTTACTCCGACACCCGTTAAAAGTTTTGCATAACCTTCCATAGGTGCGAAACCAAACTTCTCATGAAGGACTTCCAAGTAAATCGCTACAACAAAGGAAATTACCATTGCTGATAATTCACTATAAGCATTAATTCTCCACCAAAACCATCTCAAGATAAAAAGCAATCCTGTACCGGCTCCAATTTGAAGAAGGATATTAAACGCTTGCAAGGCATTTTGAAGGATCAAAGCAAAGGCTGCTGCCAAGATCATCAAAACTAGCGTTGATATTCTTCCAACCTTAACCAATTCAGCTTCTGTAGCATTAGGATTCCTAAAGCGTTTGTAGTAATCATTTACAACATAGGAGGAACCCCAATTAAGATGGGTAGAAATGGTAGACATAAACGCAGCAATTAATGAAGCAACAACAATTCCCAATAAACCATGTGGCAAATAAGTCAACATGGCGGAATAGGCAAGGTCATCGTTTATCACACTCGCATCCACATGCGGAAAAGCCGTCTTTAAAGATTCAAGGTCAGGAAATACAATTAAGGAAGCCAAAGCTATAATGATCCAAGGCCAAGGTCTCAATGCATAATGTGCAATATTGAATAACAAAGTAGCACCCATTGCATTTTTTTCGTCTTTTGCAGCCAACATTCTTTGTGCGATATACCCACCACCTCCAGGCTCAGCGCCAGGATAATAAACCGCCCACCATTGTACTGCTAATGGGATGATTAAAAGAGCGAAAAGGTTTTTACTATCATTGAAATCAGGTAGAATATTGAGTTTGCCGCTTACATTTTCGTGAGCCAATAAATTGGTCAATCCACCAACTTCTGGTAAGTTCAAAATCACATAGGCCGCCCATATCGTCCCGATCATTGCAATACCAAACTGAAAAAAGTCTGTAATGATAATTCCTCTTAATCCTCCAATGGCAGAATACGCCACAGTTACTATTGAAGCAATCAATAAAGTTTGTATTGGACTAATTCCCAAAAGGACTCCTCCGATCTTTATTGCAGCTAGGCAGACCGTTGCCATAACCATAATATTAAAAAAGACACCTAAATAAAGGGCTCTGAACCCCCGAAGGAAGGCAGCAGCTTTTCCGGAATACCTTAATTCATAAAATTCAAGATCTGTCAAGACACCAGAACGGCGCCAAAGTCGGGCATAAACAAATACGGTAAGCATTCCTGTTAGTAGAAAAGCCCACCAAACCCAGTTACCTGAAACTCCATTTTTACGAACAATGTCTGTTACCAAATTGGGGGTATCCGCTGAAAAGGTTGTGGCTACCATTGATATTCCAAGCAACCACCAAGGCATGTTACGTCCCGATAAAAAGAACTCAGAAGAGCTTTTTCCGGATTGCTTGCTTACTAAAACGCCAATTACGAGAGAAACAATAAAAAAAATGGCAATAAATGACCAGTCCAATGTCGATAGACTCATAGTAAATGTTTGTTAGTTGTTCGTTGTTTGATTACATTTGTGCACCCAAAAGGGACACAGAAATCAATAAGGAGCGGCGATTAAATAAAGCTGCTTTTTAAGGCCAGAGATTTTGTTCTTAATCGAGGCGCAAATTACAAAGTTATGCAGCGCATAATGAGTAGTTTTGCAACGAAGAGTAAGGATAAAAGATCGGCATTAAATTGTAGATTTATTTTGTTAACACTCCTAAACTTTGAATTTACAAATATTCTCTAAAGATTAAACATTTTATAGGGAATAAGTTATACTCGAATTGTAGCATAGGTAGAATAAGACAACATTTACTTTTAAAGGTTTTTGTTTTTCTATCGCCCCAACTTATTGTTATTTTGAGAACTTTTGAGTCGTTGTGGAAGAACTCCGTGAAACGACATAATTGAATTCTTTTTTATTTTAATAAAATCACTTAAAAATGAAGCCAACACTTTTGGTATTAGCCGCAGGAATGGGCAGTAGATATGGTAGTTTGAAACAGATTGATGGAGTAGGACCTAAAGGCGAAACGATAATTGACTATTCAGTATATGACGCTATCCGAGCAGGATTCGGAAAAGTAGTGTTTGTAATCAGAGAATCTTTTGCAGCTGACTTTAAAGAAAAGGTTACTGCGAAATTTGCAGATAAAATCGAAATTGCCTTTGCTTATCAAGCGGTTGATACACCTGTAGAAGGAGTAGAGGATTTACCCGAAAGAACCAAGCCTTGGGGAACAGCTCATGCCGTATTGGTTGCGGAGCATTTAATCAATGAACCTTTTGCAGTTGTAAATGCAGATGATTATTATGGCATTGATTCCTTTAATTCCATTTCAAAGTTTTTAACAGAAAAAGTTACCACCAAAGATTATTGTATGGTTGGTTTTATTCTTGAAAAA
>CALIAG010000238.1 GCA_938041325.1 uncultured Saprospiraceae bacterium
ATGTGAAGATTGGAGTCAAGAAATTTGGATAATCGACAGCCCGCAAATTAACTGTGATTTGACCATAAAAGCAGCTTGTAGTACCACCTGTACTGGAAGTGTTGACACTGATGTTAGTGGCGGAGTTCCGTTTCCAGATGGCAGTTATCGGTACAGTTGGTCAAACGCTGAAACAACCAGTTCCATTACCAATTTATGTTCGGGTTCTTATCGATTGACCATTACAGATTATGTTGGATGCAGCACCTCTTTTGATGCTGATGTTGATAAAGGATTTTCTATTGCGGTCGATGTTGATCAAATTTCTTGTTTTGGTGGAAACGATGGAAAACTTTCCTTGAGCCTTACTGGTGGATCTACTCCATTCAAATATTTATGGAGCAACGGAGATACTATTCCCCAAATTGAAAACTTATCAGCTGGCTTATATATTGCAACCATCACCGATGCACAAAATTGCGAGGATACGATTCGAAGAAATATTCAAGCTCCGACTACATTGGATTTGACATTCACAACAGAGGACATTAGCTGCAATCAAGAAGAAGACGGGCGGATAGAAATTACAACAAGTGGAGGAACAGCACCTTATCAAGTTCAATGGGATCGACCGGTGTTATTAGATTCAAATATTCTTTCAGAAGGTTGGTATCGAGTTACCATCACAGATTCAAAATCTTGTGAATTGATAGATAGTGTTCAACTGAATGAACCATCAACTTTAAGCGTTTCCATAGATATTCTACAAGATTTAAAATGTGGAACAGATAGCAATGCCGCTTTAGGACTTACCGTAAATGGCGGAACTTTACCATATCAATATTTATGGAGCAATGATTCAACAACTGCAGGAATTTCTGGATTGATAGATGGAGCATATGAGGTGACCGTTTCCGATAATAATGATTGTACCGTTTCTGCACAAGTTACCATTTTAAAACCAAGTGATTTAACGATAAGTTTTGTAGACTCTACAAACCTTTCTTGTTTTCAAAATACAGATGGTAAAATAGAGATTGATGTAAATGGAGGTACTTTACCTTATACTTATTATTTAAATGAAAACGTCAATCCTTCTTCAACTTTTGATAATCTACCGCATGGGGATTATAATGTTTATGTCGTGGATTCCAACAACTGTTTTTCGGATACCATTTATACAACACTAAACCGTCCCGACCTATTAAGCCTAACCTTGACCGAATCAAACCTGTCTTGCTGGCAATCACAAGATGGAAGAATCAATGCACAGGTGCAAGGGGGAACAACTCCGTATCAAATGGACTGGGATCCTGCGATTCTTTTGGATTCAAGTATTCTTGTTGCAGGTAAATATTTTGTGACTTTAACCGATCAAAATTCTTGTGAATTAATTGATAGTGTTGAATTGTTTGAACCTCCAGTTTTAAGCGTTTCAATAGATATTCTCCAAGATCTAAAATGTGGATCAGACAGTAATGCTACTTTAGGGCTTGTGGTGAATGGAGGAACATCGCCTTATCAATATTTATGGAGCAATGATTCAACAACAGCAGTTGTTTCTGGACTAATCAGTGGAGCATATGAGGTGACCGTTACCGATAATAATGATTGTACAGTCTCCACTCAAGTTACTATAACAAAACCAGCAGATTTAACCATAAATTTTGTAGACTCTACAGATTTATCTTGTTTTGAAAATATAGATGGTAGAATAGAAGTTGATATTAATGGAGGTACTTTGCCTTATTCTTATTATTTAAACGAAACCGTTTATACTTCTGCCATTTTTGATAATCTACCGCATGGAGATTACAATATTTATGTCGTGGATTCGAATAATTGTTTTTCGGATACCATTTATACCACATTGCTTCGTCCGGAAGTGCTAAGTATGACATTGACGGAATCAAACCTGTCTTGCTGGCAATCACAAGATGGAAGAATCAATGCACAAGTGCAAGGAGGAACAGCTCCGTATCAAATGGACTGGGATCCAGCAATTCTTTTGGATTCAAGCATCCTTGTTGCAGGTAAATATTTTGTGACCTTAACTGATCAAAATTCTTGTGAAATAATTGATAGCATCGAATTGTTTCAACCGGATAGTCTTGAATTGATATTGAGTATTGAAGAAGTTCTGCTTTGTAAAGGAGATTCAATTGGAGAAATTCATTCGCAAGTGATAGGAGGAACGGCACCGTATAATTATAGCTGGAGCAATGGAGCAACGAGTCCAAATGTATCCAACTTAAAGGCTGGAAATTATACCTTAGAAATTACAGACGCAAATGATTGTGTTGTGCAAGGACAGATCAATTTGTCAGAACCAGATTTGCTGAGATTAACGATAGAGGAAATTGACTCTGTCAGTTGTTGGTTAGGATCAGACGGTTCCATTACCGCCAGTTTGGATGGAGGAATTCTGCCCTATACCTATGTTTTAAATAATGTGCAAAGCAATGCACCACAGTTTGAGAATTTGATAGAAGGAAATTATATCATTCAGATCATTGATTCCAACCTTTGTCATACAGATACGGTCCATGCCTATGTGCATCAACCAGAAGAATTGACACTTGCTATAACGGAGACAGCTGTTTCCTGTTGGAATGAAAAGGATGGTCGTATAGAAACGGCTATAAACGGCGGAACCGAACCATATTATGCAGTTTGGTCACCTCCCGTTCTTGAAAATCAAAATGTATTGGATACAGGTTCTTATTTTGTAACGCTGACAGATTATAATGGATGTCAACTAATGGACAGCATCTATATCAGTCAACCAGAACGCTTAGAAGTGGTTCTAAGTATTGAAACGCCCTTGCTATGTGCTGGTGATTCGTTGGGAGCGATTCGCTCTGATGTCATTGGTGGAACGCCTCCGTATACCTACATGTGGCAAGATAGTCAAGATACACCAATCCTGACCAATTTAAAAGCTGCAGCTTATCGATTAAGAGTCACAGATGCAAAAGGTTGTTTTGTGATCGAGTCAATAGCTTTGTCAGAACCAGATGTTTTACAAATGGAAGTAAGCAATACCACAGGAGTTAGTTGCTGGGGGATTGCTGATGGAAGTTTTACGCTTGAAGTTGAAGGAGGAGTTGTGCCTTACGAATATTTTGTAAATGGTGTTTCGAGCTTAGAAAATGAATTTACAGAATTAGCTGCAGGGATCTATGAAGTATATATATCAGATGCGAATTCTTGTATTACAGGAACTCAAAATATAGTCATTCAAACACCTGAAGTTTTAGATGTTCAGATAGTGACGGATAGCGTTTCTTGTTATGAAGAATTGAATGGTTCTGCTTCTATTGTGGCAACAGGAGGTACTGGAATCTATTCTTATAGGTGGAGCAATGATACGGATCAAAAAGAAGCAAATGATCTAGGAGTAGGAGAATACACGGTCACGGTATCTGATGAGAATGGCTGTCAAGAAATCATTGCTTTCGAAATATTTGAACCTGAACCTCTGACTACTTTAATAGCAATAGAAAATAACATTTGTTATGCTGCCAAAGAAGGTTTGATAACCATAGAATATAGCATTGGAGGAACTCCTCCGTATAGGTATTTTTTAGAAGAAGCAGAAATAGAAATAGGACGGAATGCATTCTCCGGCCTTGGGGCAGGTATTTATGAACTAAAAACAATTGACGCAAATAATTGCACAATTTATGAATACGTAGAAATAGAAGAACCGCTCGAAATGACTGCCGACCTAGGAGAAGATATAGAGGTCATATTTGGCGAAGATGGAGAAATGAATTTAGAAATTGAAAACGGATATGGCGCTTTGCTTTTAAATTGGAAACCTTCTATTTATTTAACTTGTAATACTGATGATAGCCTTTACAACTGCTTTAATCCAAGCATCATTTTTCCAGAACAAAATATCAATTACCAAGTCGAAGTAACAGATGAAAATGGTTGTACTGCAAGTGACGAACTATTTATGACACTGACTATTTCGGATCAAGTGGTTTATATACCAAACGTTTTTTCTCCCAATAGAGATGGAGTCAACGACATGTTTTTCGTACAAGCACAAAGTTCTGTCAAAGAAATAAACTCAATGAATATCTACAATCGATGGGGATCCATGGTTTTCGAACGTCAAAATTTTGCACCCAATGACAAAATATTGGGTTGGAATGGGCAGCAGAAAGGAAAGGTTTTGGAAGTTGGCGTTTATATTTATGTTATTAAATACACAACTGTTGATGGAAGATCGGAGACGATGACTGGGGATATTTTATTGGTTAAGTAGGAGGGCGGTTTTCGGAAATCGTGATTCTTTTGGTTTTCGAAAATCACTTGTCGCTAGTTTTGATCTCTGATCAAGATAATTTATCAAGCCGAAGGCATGACGTTTTGTTCTATTTTATTTAAACAGGATTTATAGGATATACACGTTAAAACGAATCCTGATTATCTTTTCTAATCTTACAAATCATGTTCTACTTTATTTGAACAGGATTTATAAGATATACACGATTTGACGATAGAACGATAAAACGAATCCTGATTATCTTTTCTAATCTTATAAATTATGTTCTACTTTATTTGAACAGGATTTATAAGATGTTTAAGATATACACGATACAACGAATCCTGATTATCTTTTCTTATCTTATAAATCGTGTTCTATAACTTTTCCCCATACTTGACCCTCACCGTTCGTTCGATCTTTAATCCTTCAATTCTTGGTCAACCCTCTTCACGTTCCTCCTTTTTTAAACCGAGAATTCGTGGTTATCCCATTTTATGTCATTCGAGAATATTCCGAGATTCCAATCTCAGCGAATTCCCCAATTAAATCCGTAGTTCTTCGGTCTTTTTCTTATGCATCAGCCCATAATTTTTTATCTTACCACTCCGTTAAGCCAAATCTTGTTTTCAAAACAAAGTAGCAGATGCCAGGTCATAAATTAAAAATCCCTAGAACAGCACACTATTACACCGTAGGTAAAGCAAGTAAAGAAGTAAAATATCTTTGGATAATAACCCATGGCTATGGAGAATTGGCGAGTGAGTTTATTGAAAAATTCAAAGTATTGGAGAAACCCGATACTTTTGTCATCGCTCCAGAAGGATTAAATAAGTTTTATTGGGGCGGAGGTTTTACCGGAAAAGCCGTAGCGACTTGGATGACACGACACGAACGCTTGGACGAGATTTCAGATTATGCCAATTATTTGCAAACACTTTATGATCTCTATGTTCCTCAGTTAAATGAAAATGTAAAAATAGTACTCTTAGGGTTTTCACAAGGAACGGCTACTCAGTTACGATGGATTATGAATAAGTTTCCAAAGTACAATGACTTGATTCTGTACGCAGGATTGATTCCCGAAGATCTGGACTACCTTTCTCGCAAAGATTATTTTGCTGACAAAAGAATTTTATTCAACGTTGGAAAGGAAGATCCTTTTCTAAAAGGCCAAAGATTAGAATGGCAAACTGCTTTCGCAGCGGAGCAAGGTTTTGATTTGGAACAATGGAGATTTGAAGGGAAACATAAAGTCTTGGAAGAAGAGATTGTGCGGATTGAAGAGTGGGTGAGAAGGGACGGTTTTCGGTAGTTCTTGAGTTTTTCGGTTTTCGAAAATCGCTTGTCGCTAGTTTTGGTCTCTGACCAAGAGACGTTCTTTTTCTCGTTGAGCTTTCTAAGATTCAATTAATAGAAGAATAATCGTATCTTTTTCAAAAAAGAAATAAACCATTGCTAAGTTTACAAAATATCAGACCAATTTTAAAAATTGAAAATACAATTTCTATGAGATTTAAAAAATTGAAAACGATTGCCCAACTGGTTCTTTTTATTTTACCCTTATTGGCTTGTTTTGGTTGTTTGGATGAAACGAATACTTCGAAAGCAAGTGATTCGGAAGGAGATAAAAACAATCAGAAAATAGAAAGTGAATTAGACTTAAGTAAAATAAAGATTGGCTATTGCACTCCTTCTTTGAATGCACCTTATTATTCTGCACTCTTTGCCAGCATCAAAGAAAAAACGGAAGGAGCTGGCATGACTTTTCTGTCAGCTGATGGACAAGACGATATCACCAAACAAGTGGCAGCAGTTGAAGATTTAATAACCAAAGGAGTTGATGTACTTTTACTAAATCCCTTGGATCCGAATGCTTTGGTAGGTGTAACCAAAACTGCAAAAGCAGCTGGCATTCCAGTTTTTATTTTAGACAGTTCAATTGATCCTTCAGCTGATTATGTAACGACCATTCAATCTAATAATTTAGCGAATGGAGAATTGGCGGGCGCCTGGTTGGCGAAAAAGTTTGGAACCAAAAAAATGAACATTGCGCTTTTAAGTGGATCGGTTGGAAACCCTGTAGGTAGAACCCGAAAACAAGGATTGTTGCAAGGAATTACAGAAGAGCAATTGCGAACACTTGGCTACATCGATTTAGATATAAAAACACAAGCCTATACCAATTGGACCTATGCTGGTGGCTTAAAAGCCATGGAAGATATTTTAGTCGCCCATCCAGATGTTAATGTAATCATTACAGAATCAGATGTCTGCGTTCTTGGAGCGATCAAAGCCATTAAAGAAGTTGGAAAACTAGATGATATCTTAATTGTAGCAGGAGCGGATGGACAAAAAGAAGCGATCAAGCATATTATGGACAGCGACTTTTATGGTTGCACAGCGATGAACAGCCCCGTGATGATTGGTGAAAACGCAGTTGCATATGCCGTTCAATATTTAAATGGGAAAAGAGATTTTCCTAAAACTTCCTACACTGCGCCATTATTGATTACCAAAGATAACGCAGCAAAGTACTATGATCCCAAAGCAATATTCTAACTTCTAGAACATTAGATTGTATGCAAGATTTGGAAAGTGAATACCGGGTTGAGATGTCTGGAATATCAAAGAGTTTCGGAGTTGTCTCTGTGCTCAATGATGTTGATTTAAAAGTAAAGCCAGGAGAAATCCATGCTTTGTTGGGAGAGAATGGTGCAGGTAAATCTACGCTAATAAAAATCTTAAGTGGCGTTCACCAAAAAGACAAAGGAAAGGTCTTATTGAATGGCAAAGAAATTAATCCTAGAAATACTCACGAAGGACAGGTTTTGGGAATTAATGTGGTCTACCAAGAACTGTCTTTGGTCAATGACCTATCGGTTGCCGAGAACATTTACTTGCACAAATTGGGAGCTCAATCGTTCTGGATGAATTGGAAAGAACTCATCAACGATGCAGAACAACTTCTGAAATCTTTGGGCTTTGATATCGACCCTACCGCTACGCTTAAAGATTTGAGTATCGTGCAAAAACAAGTTGTAGAAATTGCAAAAGCATTATCTGAAGATGCCAAAGTACTCGTATTGGATGAACCAACAACGGTTTTTGATCCTACAGATACTCAGAAGTTATTTGATACCCTTTTCCGACTTAAAAAGGAAGGCATTTCTATCATATACATCTCCCATCATCTTGATGAAATATTTAAAATAGCAGATTCTATTACTGTACTGAAAGACGGAGAAAATACGGGGAGCATGCCCATCAGTGAAATCAATATGGATGGAGTCATTCAATTGATGATTGGCAGAGAATTAAAAGATCTATATCCAGAGCGAAATGTTGAAATCGGTGC
>CALIAG010000239.1 GCA_938041325.1 uncultured Saprospiraceae bacterium
AAAGGAAAAGCGATCAAAAGTCTAGTATTTTGCGAATTTTCGCTAAAATACAGATTCGTTGTCTAGCTGCTTGTAGATCAATGATTTATAAAGCTAAAAAGAAGATTATTTTTAAAATTTTATTAAACTGGTATAGGTGAACGAACAAGAAAAGTCAAGTCCAAGGTTACTACAGTTATTCGGATTTTTGGAGGCGAGCCCAGAGGATCCTTTCATTAATTTTGCTATTGCGAAGGAGCATGAAGGTTTGGGGAATGAGGATAAGGCGCTTTCTTTTTATAAAAAGCTTACTGAGCAATCACCAGATTATGTTGGGACCTATTATCACTATGCCAAGTTGTTGGGGGAGCGAGGAGAAGAATCTGAAGCTTTTGTCATTTATGACAAAGGGATAACAGTAGCTCAAAAGCTAGGAGATCAACATGCTTTAAGTGAATTGAAAAATGCGCGCCTTAATTTGGAGCTAGAATAATCTGAATATTTATTTAAGATTTGCCTTTGAAAAGGGAATCTACAAAGGCAGTTTTATTGAAAACCTGCAATTGTTCAATGCCTTCTCCAACGCCTATGTATTTGATAGGAATTTTAAATTGATCAGAAATACCAATGGCTACACCCCCTTTTGCTGTTCCATCTAATTTGGTTAAAGCAAGTTCTGTAACTTCGGTAGCAGCGGTAAAATGTTTGGCTTGTTCGATTGCATTTTGACCAGTAGTCGCATCGAGTACGAGCATCACATCGTGAGGAGCGCCTTCCAATCTTTTGTCCATTGACCTTTTGATCTTGGTCAACTCATTCATCAGATTTATTTTGTTGTGTAAACGACCGGCTGTGTCCACGATGCAAACATCACAGTTGTTTTGTATTGCGTAGTCTACTGACTCGTAAGCAACAGCAGCAGGATCGGTATTCATTCCTTTTGAATAGAAATCACAACCTACCCGATTGGCCCAAATCTCAAGTTGATCAACGGCTGCAGCTCGGAAAGTATCCCCAGCTCCTAGTACCACTTTTAGTCCAAGTTTTTGGAATTGATTTGCAAGCTTTCCGATAGTCGTTGTTTTTCCTACACCATTTACACCTACAACCAATAAGACATAAGGTTTCTTACCTGCTGGTGGAGCAAAATCATCCAGTTGTTGGACATTGTTTTCTGCTAAGAGTTGAACGATTTCATCTCTTAGAATACTATTTAATTCTTCTGTATTAAGGTATTTGTCTTTAGCGACACGAGCTTCAATTCGTTCGATAATTTTAACCGTAGTTTCAAGTCCGACGTCAGAACTGATCAATATTTGTTCTAGATTATCCAGGACTTCTTCATCGACTTTTGCTTTTCCGACAACTGCTTTAGATAATTTATCAAAAAAGCCAGTTTTCGTTTTTTCAAGACCTTTATCGAGTTCCTCTTCTTTATTTTTATTGAAAAATTTCTTAAAAAAGCTCATGTATGGGCGGTTTACTACGGTTAGTCAAATGTGGGATTAAGGGGATAAATTAAAATACAAAAAGGCTTTCCATCAATGAGGAAAAGCCTTTTCACTTTTATCTTATACACCAAAGATGATTATTTTGAAGCAAAGAATGCTTTAACCTCATCTTTGTGAATTATTACTTGCTTGTAAGTGTATTTTCCTGAAGCAGGATCTTTGATGCTTTTAACAACTTTCACGAAATCTCTTCCTGAACCTGCGTTTTCTGCTCTTTTTCCTACTCTGGAGTTTTTAGATACTTTCTTTGCCATGATTGAAGAATTGTTGAATTATTTTAATAAAAAAAGTAGTAAAATTTCTGAATTGAGAAGTTAGGTATTAAAGTCTAATTCACTCAATCCCTTGCGGGTTCAGTTTTTCAACTTACTTAATTTCTCTGTGTAAAGTATATTTCTTCAAAATCGGATTAAATTTCTTAAGTTCCAATCTTGCAGGAGTATTTTTTCTATTTTTTTGGGTAACATATCTTGAAGTCCCTGCAGCACCACTTTCTTTGTGCTCAGTACATTCTAAGATTATTTGTTGGCGGTTACCTTTACTCTTCTTTGCCATTTTGTTAATTTTTTAAATATGATAGGAAAAATTACAGTTTTACATCAAGTGTAGTACCTTTTTGTTGGCACTTTAAGATATAAGCTGAAACTCCAACTTTATTAATTGAACGGATAGCTTTAGCTGTAACTTTTAAAGTAATCCATTTATCTGTTTCAGGAATGTAGAAACGTTTTTTCTGCAAGTTTGGCAAAAAGCGACGCTTAGTCCTTCTCTTTGAGTGAGAAACATTATTACCAGTAATTGGTCTTTTTCCTGTTAGTTGACAAATCTTAGACATCTTAAAATAATTTTAGTGTTAATTCGAAGGTTTAAAACCTTCTGCAAACATTCACAGATCGAGCCTAAAGTAAGACTTTTTCTGTTAGGGAGTGACCTCGGCAGGATTCGAACCTGCAATCTTCTGATTCGTAGTCAGATGCTTTATCCAGTTAAGCCACGAAGCCAAGAAAGTTTAAATAATTTCCCGTTTCTTCAAACGGACTGCAAAGATAACAGATTTATGCAGTAGATCAAAAGCTTTTCCACAATATTTTAACTCAAGGTTTTCCACATTTCCCAGACTGCTTTCCTGCAATTTATCTAAAAATTTAACCAGCACGATTTTTTAAAATAATTTAGTTGACTTTTTTTGCTAAATTAATTCTTAATTTGTTGATTAATAAGGGATTATCGAGCTGTTGTTTTCTATATGTGTTTATTCTTCAGACTTGATGGAATTTCACTACGATTAAATTGGACGCTTAATAAAAAGTCTTTCTTCTCTTCGTTTTTGAAATTTTCTGTATTCAAAAGATAATCTTTAACCTAAAATTGGAGTATAAAAGACAGAGAAAGACCCATTTTCAAGCTTTGAATGGGACCAAAGTTCAATTTTTTATGTGACGAGAAAATTTTTAAAAGTCAAAAACTCAGAACACAAACCTAAATTATGGATACCATTATTGACTATATTTCTAGTTTTAGAGGGACATTTGTAACCCTGATTACCCTTGCCATCGTTTATTATCTGGCTAAACTTATTTTGGATCGTCAATCCAAAGGAAAAGCAGATTGGTCGCTCATACGATCCATAATTTTATTTTCGATCGTGTTAATAGGAGGTATAGCAGTGATTTTAGCTCTACCAATGGGGGATGGTCTAAGGGGACAGATTACGAGTCTATTAGGCATCGTCATCTCAGCGGTATTAGCGCTGAGTTCAGCGACATTTTTTGGGAATGGCTTGGCAGGGATCATGTTGAGGACCATTAATAGTTTTAAACCTGGAGATTTTATCGCTGTTAACGAGCATTTCGGACGTATTTCTGAAAGAGGATTATTCCATACAGAAATTCAAACGGAAAACAGAGACCTGACCACACTCCCTAATTTATACTTAGTAACCAATCCTATAAAAGTAACCCGTTCTTCAGGTACTTTTGTAAGCGGTGTTTGCTCCCTTGGTTATGATGTCAATCGACAAAAAATTGAAAAAACATTAATCGCTGCTGCAGAAAAAGCGGAGCTGACCGATGCTTTTGTTCGAATCACAGAGTTAGGAGATTTTTCTGTTGTCTACAAAGTATATGGTCTGGTAAAAGATATAAAAACAGTCTTGAGTGCAAAGTCACGCCTACATGCTATGATGCTTGATGAGTTGCATGCTGCAAATATTGAAATTGTTTCACCGAACTTCATGAACCAACGTCAGGTAGGTGAGACCGTTTTTATTCCGAAGAAAGTTAGAAAGCATGAAGAGGTGGAAGTAACTGCTGAACCAGAGAGTCTGATTTTCGATAAAGCGGATGAAGCAGAATCTATCGAAAAGAGAAAAGAGAGGATGACTGAAGTGGATGAGAAATTGAAAGGTTTAAATGAAGAATTAAAAATTGCAGAAACAGATGAACAGAAAGAAGAAATCAAAAAAAGGGTGGAGAAGTGGACTGCAGTAAAAACCAAAATGCTCGACAGAATTGATGAGAAGTTGAACGAAATCAAGGATACGAAATAGAGCCGATTTTATACTTTAGTACAAAGCCAAGGATTTATTGCTTGATCACTTTTTTAAGAAAAGTAGCTGTTCCATTTTGATCAGTCGCTTTGATAAAATATAAACCATTTGGTAGACTGTTTATCAACACTTTTTGATGGCTTGTTTTTGAAAAAATAGTAGAACAGGTTTTTCCTGTTTGATCCAAGACTTCAATTTTAAATTCTGAACTAGGAAGGTCAATAAAAAACTCACCTGCTGTTGGGTTTGGATAAACATTAATATCGGCTGCCTTGGAATTATGCGTTGAAATTACGGAAGTTGGAACCGCCTCTTCCCCATAAAATACACCTCTTCCATTTGTACCAACATAAACTCTACCAGCAATTTGTCTGTCTGCCGCAAAAACGCTCGGCCTATTCCCAATCATTGAGTTTTCATCGTTGATTCGATTCCAAGTTGTTCCATTATCTATACTCCTGAAAATTCCCCAATCTTCATTTTGGTCCCAACCATATGCATAAACAGTAGGATTGGCATCGTGGATTTCTTTCCCTAATGCAGAAAGAATAGCACCTCCCAGAAAATCTATTTTCGAAAAAGAAACTCCTCCATCCGTTGAATGCCACAAACCCAAGTAACCGATGCTCACCCAAAGGTCATTGGCCGTTGTTTCCGTCCAACTTTTTTGAACATTACAAAATGCCCAAGGAGAGGGAGGCAAAGGATTGTCTTCATTGAGCTTAACGAAATCCATTCCGCCATTGGAACTGAAATAAAGTATGCCTTCGAATCGATCATAAACAAAAAAGGAATTGTCATTTGTTTTATCCGCAATTAGTGGCTCGTCATATTGAAAAATAGAAGTGGTAGCAATGATTTCATTGTTGGAAATTCCAGAAGATTGTTCCCAGGTTTCACCACCGTTTATTGTAAAGTAAGGCTGGCTTTTTGCAGGCAAATAAACCATGTTCAGTGGATCGTTTTTTGCAACTGCAATCTTTCCGTTGACTGCGCCTGTTGGAGGATCATGTAGGACAACCGTTGTTCCATTGTCAACTGAAGTCATGATTTTAGTATCCTGACCTTCCCAGTCCAATGAAATAATACCAGCAATATTCGCTGGTTGATCTTCTTGATAATCAATTGATGTACATTCCGATGTGCTGTATAATCTGCTCGTTGGATATTGAGTAACATCTTCGTGTTTGAAACCGAGGATGTCTGCAAAACCTGTGTACAATGAAGGGCCAGAAGGCGGTGTGCATAAAGCCAAATTTACGCCAACTTCATATCCGAAATTTTTCTGTTCCCAGATCACTTCGTCTGCCCAAATATCATTGGTTTCCCAGACCGATGTCCAATCTCCGAAGTAGGCTTTATTCGATTGTAGCTGATCGAAATGAACAAAAGAAATGGCCGCTTGAAAAAATAGATTTGGAAACCAAGGAACGTTTTGTTGAAAAGTCGAATTCGATTGTGGATCTAGTTTTATCCAGCTTAAACCACCATCGGTACTTCTGAATATTTCTTGGAAAAATGTTTGATTGCCTGTAGCGCAAAGCAAATTATTTTCATTTTGTGGATCGATTGAAATACCATTAAAAATAGGAATTACTGCATTGGAAGGACTAATATTTGACCAGCTATTATTGTGGTATTTAAAAACACCATTGTCGGAGGTGCAGATAAGTCCTGAATCAAAAACAGCCATTCTGTTCACGTCAGCAGGACTGTTTTCTAAAAGCGAAAAAGTTTGTCCAGCATCGCCACTGAAATAAATTCCAAGACCAAAAACGGCAACATATATTTTTGAAGAACTGCTTGCAATTGTTTCGTTAGGATCAATTACAATACTGCGAATTCCTAAAGCAGGATCGTTCCAATAACATTCGCTTTCATCACCAATATGGCCGAGCGGAACCGATTCGATTTTACTCCAGTTTTCTCCACCATTTGTACTAATCAACAAACCCTCTGTACGGGTTCCACAATAAATGACATTGCTGTTATTCGGATCTACAATAATATTTCCTTGGACTCGATGTCTTTCTTGGTTAGAACCAAAAGGAGTACTGTACAATTCTTCCCAATTTTCACCATAGTCAACTGATTTGAAAATCCCTCCTTCGTAACAGGAATATTTTCCAAAACATCCATAAATTATGTTTGGATTGTTTTTGTCTAATGAAAATCCATCACAGCCAATTAAATTGCTTTCTTCCGGATGGACTTTATCTCGAACACTGACCCATTTTTCATTCTGTGCATTCCATTTAAAAAGACCGCCAACATCGTTGGATAGGTATTTTAAGTCCGGAGCGTTTGGGTGTGTTTGTAAATCTACGGCATAGCCACCTCCTCCAATATTTACATTTTCCCATTCGTAAGAAATAGTTTGTGCGAAACTAAGATTTACAAAATGAATGAAAAAAAAGAAAATTATTGATCTCGATGTGTAGGATGCCATCAGCATGCATTTATTTAAATTAGAATAAGATCGGTAGAATTAAAGTAAAGATTCGATGATTTGAATCTTGAGTTAAATGGTGCAATTAGTTTGCCAGAAGAAAGGAGGAAAGATGTGATCGTATTCATGTCTTGAACTATCTTCTGTTTCGAAATTGTGTATTTTGGTTTTCATTAAATGAACCATTCGCAAATTATATGAAAAGGATTATGGTAATTGGATGTTGTGGAGCCGGTAAATCGACTTTGTCCAAGCAGCTTCAAGAAATTACTCAGCTCGAGTTAATCCATTTAGATCAATATTATTGGAAGCCCAATTGGACGGAATCAAAGGGCGAAGAATGGAAAAAGGTTGTGACTAGTCTGGCCAACAAACCTACTTGGATCATTGATGGCAATTATAGTGGTACAATGAATGTCCGTTTGGAAAAAGCAGATACCGTTGTCTTCTTAGATTTTACAACTTTGACCTGTTTGAATAGAGTGCTCAAAAGAACTTTTAAACATTGGGGAAAGGTTCGCCCTGATATGCCGGAAGGTTGCAAGGAGCGATTCAATCTGGAATTTTTGCACTACGTGGCGACCTTCAATTTGACAAGAAAAAAAGCGCTTTATAAAAAATTGGAAGGCTATAAAAATAAGGTAGATCTTGTCGTTTTGAAAAATTCAAAAGAGGTAGCGCAGTTTTTAAAAAGGCTTCCAGAAAGAATTTAGTAGTTTATTTTTGAAATTTATCGATAGACCACAAATTTCTCCACAACATAATCCGTCCCATCGTAAATTCTTACAAAGTGAGTCCCTGAACTCAACAATGAAATATTCATTGGATAAGGAGACAAACCACAGACAGATGGCAAGACTTCATGGATCACCAATTGACCCGCTGTATTGAAAATTTGAATATCATAATCACTAAAATCTGGTGTCTTATAATCGATATAAAGCACGCCTTTAACTGGGTTTGGAGACAGCCTCACAATTTGTAATTCTCCCCTTGCTTCTGCAAAAGCTTCCTGCATCAATTCTATGCTATTAAAAATATTTAAACGACCTCCTGAGACAGACTTGCCTTCCAGACTTGGAATTGGGTCTGTGCCTTCTAATAAAAATTCTTTGATTCTACGAGCAGCTTCCTTGGGTTGATTCTTTGCCATTGTTGTCAATCCACTGCAAGGAACACTATAAAGTAAGGCAACGGCACCTGCAACGTGCGGGGTAGCTGCTGATGTTCCAGCAAAAGTTCCGTATTGCGTATTGGTCGTCGTTGTCAAAGAGCCAGTACCCGGTGCACCCAAATCTACATTGATAGAGCCAAAGCCTGCGGCAAGGACTTTTTCATCGGAACTGTTTGTATTGGTTGCAGTAATTAAAAATTCACTTTGACAAGAACCCGGTACATCACCAACGGCATCAATGTCCACATTCTGATTTGCAACGGCTCCTGCGTTTAAGATACCTGCACAGCCTAGTGTATCCATTGCTCCATTCCAAAGTTCAAAAGAAGTACAAGGCGTAAAATCTATTCCCAATGAATAATTAGTTGCAACTACAAATGCTCCTTCTGCTCCATTGGTAGCGATGTATTTTTTTCGTTGCTCGTAAGCATACATATAAGCTTCCACCACCTCTGCTTCTGTATTTACTTTGCTGAGAATCATCAGTTTTACATTCCAATTGATTCCGGTAAGTCCTGTATCGTTATTGCCTTCTGCGCCAATAATTCCAGTTACAGAAGTTCCGTGACCTTGTACTGGATGATTGTCGTTTCCAGATAAAGTATTCAAACCAAAGTGATCATCTATATAGCCGTTTCCATCATTATCTATACCGTCATTGGGTATCTCCGCCCAGTTTCTCCAAATATTGTTTTTTAAATCATCATGATCCAGTTGGCAACCACCATCCAAAACGGCAACGACAATGGTATCTCCTTGCGGGGTAAGTCCTCCGGTAGTGATATCCCATGCTTCTGGTGCTTGGATAATTTCCAAATGCCATTGGTCCTCGAAAATCGGATCATTGGGTTCAGTGCTTCTGTCGTATGTGAAATAGTTGAAATTTGCCACTTGGATCTTCTCGTGGTTTTTCACTTTGTTCAAAATCTCTTCATCTCGATTCAGTTCTTTATCGAAGCCCAATAAGAAGATGTTGGAATTTTTATGGATGGGTTTTACAAGGCCAATTGTTGAGGCACTGCGATTTGAATTGTATTCTTGAAGGAAATCATTGATTTCAGATCCTTTGGTTAGTTGAACCAATATTTCGCCCGGACGATATAAGGAAGTTTCATTTTGAGCAAAACATACTCCACATAAAAGGAACAAAATCAATGTATTTGTAAAATATTTCATTCAGTGTTAGTTTTTATATCCGCTTTATACTTTATAATAGAATTCTTAGCCAAAATGTTTAGAGGTATGTTGCGAAGTGCTAGCGTGCGATTTCCTTTTGTAAGGTAATTAAATAGGAACTTGCACGCAATAGGCGACTTCCATACCAAGAGAAAAATTCTCCATCAACCAATTTTATGACAGCAGAAGGACAGATTTTCTGTAATTCTTCAATGTGTTTTTCCTTAAAAGGGTAGGGCTCAGAAGAAAGCAGAATGTATTGGGGGTATAACGCTTGGATTTCATTTTTATTTAGTATCGGATAACGCAATTTTCCTTCCAATACATTTTTGAAACCTGTTTTCGCCAATATATCGTTTATGAAAGTATCTTCTCCGATACTCATAAAAGGCTTTCGCCAAATTAAATACAAGGCAGATGGCTTGTTAGGATTGTCTTTTTTTGAGTTTAAAGTTTCAAATCCGGTTCTAATTTTAGTCAAAAGGGTTTTGCTATTTTCAACTTTATCGGTTAGTACACCAACCTTGAGGATCATATCTTCCGCATCTTCCAGGTTTTTAACATCGCTGATCCAAACAGGGAATTTTTTTTCGAGCGCTTCAATTTGCGCTTTATCATTTTCTTCTTTGTTGGCAATGATTAAATCCGGTTGCAAAGCAATCACCTTATCAATGTCTACTTTTTTCGTTCCGCCTATTTTGGTTTTTGATTTAAAATAACGGTTGGGATGGATACAGAATTTGGTGATGCCAACAATTTCATTCTCCAGTCCTAAATCAAATAATAATTCTGTTTGAGAAGGAACCAAAGAAACGATTCTCTTGGGAGGCTGAGCTAATAGGATTGGTCTATTTAATTGATCAATATGTTTCAAACTGTATGATTGGAAAAATAATGAAAGGGAAATACAAAAATATAAACGCTAAAATAGTTGAAAGTAGGGGTTTATAACAAAAGAAGCTACATAGACTAGATGCCTTCTGAAAAAGAGCTGAACACCTGTATATTTGTGGAAAGCTTTGAAAAATAAAAATTAATACCCAACCAAATTAGGGTTTTAATACTTGATACTCCTACAACAAACTAATCCTTATTAATCTTAATTAAAGTATGCTAAATTTCTGGATTGCTAAAGTCTAGTATTTTTTAGCATACTTTTTTTCTCCCGCTTTTATTGCCAATGACAAATGATTTTCTGTTGGAGGAATTGGGCAGTTATACCCATCGCTAAACGCACACCAAGGATTATAAGCTTTATTAAAATCTAATTGGAAATTCGTTTTTTCAAGATCAGGAATGGTAATGTCCATGTACCGACCTCCTCCATATGTGCTGTCGTCATTCGTCCAATCTTTAAATGGAATGAAAAGGTAGTCTTTGTACTCTTCTGTTTGTATTAAATTAATGCTTTGATAAACAGCAAGTTCTGTTTTTTTATTTCTAACTGTAAAATGAAGGGTGCCGTATTTTACGTATTTTTGCGTCTTACCACTATAAGTGGCCATGTCGAAAACAGTGGCATCTTTTGTACGAATAAATTTTACATCAACCTTGTAAGCATTTTTAGGTTTGTAAAAGCGTAAACTTTCCAAAGCTTCTTTTTTACCATAAAAAGGAGATCGCTCTTCTTTTAAAAAATCAGCTTTATAATGTTCTCTATACTCTTGCGTAACGGCTTTGACCGATGCTTTTTGCGCTAAAGCATTTTCACCAACAGCAATCAAAAGAAAAAGAATTAATATTCTGAGCATAGTTATTTAATTCAAAACGCTTATGAAAACACTGCTGAGGTTTTAATTTCCTGCTTGCGAAACGAAAGCCAATTTCCCTCCATTGCTCAAAGCCAGTCTACTAATATTGTCTATTCCATAAAAACTAAAATCAGCTACTTCTTTCCATTCTGCATCCTTGCTTCTATTGAACTTGAATAACTTGCTGCCTTTGGCCATTAGGTAACTGCCATCTGGAAGCAATACGAAATCTTCGCTTCCTGGAAGCGTTGCAGTAACCAATTGCAATGAATTGTCTTTTGGATTGTACTCTTTAATCAACCAAGAATCTTTAGAATATTTATGGACGAACGCCAAACCTCCGTTAGGTAGTTTTTTCATGCATCTTCCAATGTTGGAGGTGATATGAGTTTTGCCTTGATCCCTTTTGTTGGCGATAAGCAATTTGTGCGGTTCTCCAACAATAAACAATGCTGCTTGGTTGTCATTCAGCCAAGTATGGTAGCCCGTATTTTCGATGCCTGCATAAATCGGTTTTCCTGCATTGGAATGATCCATAGGAAATCCCCAAATACGCATTGTTCCATACGCATCACTTTCTACACGAACGCAACTGAAAGTGCCACTTGATCCTTTTTCCGTCATGTCATAACTCTTAATCATTTTTTGTGGCGAATACTCACTTTCGCGGGTATCTGTAATTTGAGTTAAGGATTGATCCTTAATATTTAATGCGTAAATATCTGTTTGAGTCGTATCCGTAGTCATTTGAACAGTCAAGTACAATTCATCATTATTGAAAAAGGAAGGTTGGTTATTGTATCCACCAATGTTGAATCCACTTAAAAACTGAGGTTCTGTAAAGACATACTTATCATTATCCTGTAAGCCAATGCTGAACATGTGCAATTGCGTTGCAGGAAGCTTTTGAGCAAAAGCGCCAATAGTGAAAAGGCAAAGAAAAAGCGTAATTGAAAAGATTTTCATTTTGGTTGTTTTAATTGAAATTTGACCTGTTTTCGTTTTGTTTTGTTTGTCTGTTTTATGGGAAATTAGATTTTGTGGTTTTTTTTTGTGTTGAAATTCGATTTTTTTTATTTTTTTTCAAATTGGTATAAAAAACTGAATTTCAATGGCTTAGTGTAAGTTTTCTTTTTTTAACGCCATTTTTATAGAATACAATTTATGGAATTTTTTAAATCCTGCGTCTATGTAGTAGAAGCATGTTCGATCGAATGCTTCTGATAATTTTTAAAAATAACAAATCTCGAAAAAAGATTCGAGATTTAACAGGAAAGCTATGTCCTGTTGGGAAATGCACCGGAAATCCGGTGGCGGTGGCGGCTGTGGGTGGGATCCCACCCAAAGAGGGGCTTTTGTCCTCTCCGAAAAATGGTCCCTTAAAAATGAGATTTTAATGCAACTCCGATCTAGTGAAATTGAAAGCAGAATTTCACTACAACAAATAGCTAAATTCACAAACGACCAAAAACTCAAGTGCAAAGGATTACAGAATTTATTCCTAATTCACTTCGCCTTTCAAATTATCTCCTCTTACCCTTATTTTTAACAAAACAAGTTCTAGATTTCTACATTTGAATACCCAAATGTAAGGCATTATTGAGGAATTTTGTAAAATCAATGCTTTGGATATAAAAATAGATATTCGACTCAATATTTAGCCAGATACTTAGGCTTTCCTGTATTTCAATCAAATTTTTTCTGAATATCCCGTTCTAAACCTTACTATATTTCCTCAAGCTAAAGAAAAAGCTCTATTTTTCGGCCTCAAAAAAACTCGCTTCTTGTTCTATCAGGATAAACATAGTGAGAAACTCCTTCAGAAATTTATGAATTACAGCGAACAGATACAAAGCTTACTGGATTTAAATGCCTTGGATTTTTATGGATCTTGGCAAATCGGAGTTTGCTTTTTCGCATTCATTGCCTTGATGGCCATTTGGTGGCATATTGGGAAAAAACAAGGAGATTTTGGCCAAGTTTGGTTGGCGTTATCGGTGTTGTGTTGGAGTATTTCTGGAATGGGCGAGGTTTTGTACTCTTCAAATATTCTGGGAAACGGCCAGTTGCTTTTAGAAATGGACAATCAAGAAACTTTCGAAAACTACGTTTCTAATATACATACCCAACATAATGATAAATCCTATTTATTGGACGGTTGGCGAAGTATTCTCTCTCTCTTCAACAGCTTGTTTATTTTGATGGCCTTGCCTTGGTTTAAATATATTCCTAAAAGAATAGAATCGATTATCAAATCAAAATATTGGTTGTTCATCGTCGGTCTGCCATTTCTTTTTTCCTTATTGCCGACCATTAGCAAGATGGTTTCTGGTGCTAACTTTGGGCTGATCAGTGAGCTGGATGTTTATTATGCTGTTTTGACTTTAGGCTTTTTAGGTTGGGTGCTTTGGGAATCTTTTGAAAAACGAAGACTAACCGTTTTAGCATGGCTTTCCGTTTTATGTATTTTAATAACTTTTGTAGCACAAGTGTTCAAATTTGGAGGATCAAGTAATTCTCAATTGCTTTTCTCCGCGATATTCAAAGCCAGTTTGATCATGATTTTCTTTGCCTTAGCATTAAGTTGGGTGAAGGAATTGACGGAAATTGTAAAACCTGATCCTAATAAACTATTGCTGAATTTTGAAAAAAGGAAAAATGAAAAAGGAAAAATTCAGTCTTTCTTAAATTTAAAAGGCTTTCCTGGAAAAGACAATTTGTCCATTCAATTGACTCCTGCATTATTTGATTTGTTGTTGAATTTCGCTAAGCACAGAAAAGATTTGGAAGATGATTGGTTGGAAATAAAACCCAAGAATGAAGCACGGACTGGAAAAGAATATCAAATCCATGACCACAACCAAATCAAACGTTTGCTTACTGCTTTGCTAGATGGGATTTATGGGAAAGGGGCTTGGACCAAAAACCAACATGAGCAAACATTGAGGAATGCACTTTTCGAAATGTCTGATAAGCGGGACCGAAAGATCAGATTATTGATTCCACCCGAAAACCTTACTTTTTAGCTTACAGATCCTTTCTTGTCAGTAATTTCTTTACTGACATTTTATATATACTTCAGACTTTTCCGACCATTCATCTTTAAGTTCTTCAAATTGGATATCTAAAATATTCAGTTATGAAAACTTTCAAATTTCTACTTTCCTTCTTATTCTTAAACCTCCCTTTTACAAACATGGCGCAAACCGGAGGTCTCGACGACCAAATAAATGATGCGTTCATGCCTTTCGCTATTCTTTGGGAAAACCTGATTTTTACAGAAATCACTTTTGGAACAACGAGCATTCCCATTGTTTTGATCCTTCTTGTTTTTGGCGCCTCTCTTTTTACAATTTACTTTGGTTTTGTGAACATCAGAAAATTTCCAATGGCGATTCAGGTTGTACGAGGTAAATTTGATGACATTGAGAAAGCACCTACTCCAGTAAAATCCGAGACTGTTTATTCCGTAGACGGAGATGTGATGGACACCATAAAAGATGAAGGCCATCAAGGCGAAGTCAATCATTTTCAAGCATTGACAACTGCTGTTTCTGGAACAGTTGGGCTCGGCAATATTGCAATGGTGGCCGTTGCCATTTCAATCGGTGGACCAGGTGCAACTTTTTGGATGGTCATTGCTGGACTGCTTGGTATGTCTTCAAAATTTGTGGAATGTACGCTTGGTGTAAAATACCGAGACATTGATAAAGATGGAAACGTATATGGTGGGCCGATGTATTATTTGTCAAGAGGAGTGGCGGAAAGAGGCTGGCCGATTTTAGGAAAAGCACTGGCAGTAACTTTTGCATTGATGTGTGTCGGTGCCTCCTTTGGTGGTGGCAATGCTTTTCAAACCAACCAAGCTGCTGCACAAATCATTACGCAATTTGGTTTGACAGGTTCTTCTACTGGAACTTTGATCGGGGTGATATTTGCAATTTTGGTTGGTATCGTAATCATCGGTGGTATTAAAAGAATTGCAAAAGTGACCGAAAAAGTTGTTCCTTTTATGGCGGTCCTTTATGTCGCTTCGGCATTGTTTATTATTATTTCAAACATAAGCTATTTGGACGATGCTTTTGCCTTGATCTTTAAAGAAGCTTTTTCTCCACGAGCTACCATCACCGGAGGTATTATTGGAGTTTTGATTCAAGGATTTAGAAGAGCTGCTTTCTCCAATGAAGCTGGTGCTGGTTCTGCAGCAATCGCACACGCTGCTGTGAATACGCGATTCCCCGCCTCAGAAGGATTGGTT
>CALIAG010000240.1 GCA_938041325.1 uncultured Saprospiraceae bacterium
TTGAAATTCTTTTCCTTTTTCCAATTGGAATCCTTTTGCTTCCATGAGCCATTGGTCCATGGCTTCTTTGGTGGTTAACGCTTTCCAGATGTCAGCTTTTGAATGATGTAGAATGCGTTTGATTTTGATTTGCGGCTTTGCCATTGTTTGCATGATTTTATAATTTTTGATGTTAAAATTATTTGACCAACCTAATTTTATGTGGACTTGTCTTTGGAATTCTCTCAATAATTTTTCGAGCTTCTAAATCGAGTTTTACCGATACCACATACCAAACCACTTTGCCATCAAACTTTTCGCTTAAGTCAGCAACCGCTTTATCACTAAGTTCTTCATAAGTGATTTCTCCATGTTTTTTGACTGTTTTCAAAATATAGTTTTTGATCATGTCATATTTGTGGAGTAAAATGTTGACTCCTTTTTTACCTTGAGGGTGCAAGGTTAATATTCTTTCTTCCATGATGTAAATGTTAATGAGTAACTGATTGGTTACAAATATAAGGGTAACCATTTGGTTACGCAAATAAATTGCACTTTTTCTGAGAAAAAAATGAAATTTATTTCAAACTATTGAAGAATTTTGATGAGCTATTTTAAGGAATACTATTCTTGTATTCTTATAGAAAGGGATCTGGTGGGGTAATCAATGACATCAATTTCGTAAATAATTTCTCCAGCATTAATGACTCCTTCTCCGACATAATCGATAGGTTGAAGCACGAAATTATCCTCCTCAACTTTTAACGAAACGTAGCAGTATCGATAAGCATGATCAAATAAAGCTTGTTCAGAAACTTCAGTGCTAGAAAGGTCGCCATAGTTAAATTCACCACCTCCAGTGCTAATAAACAAATCTGTGAAATTATAATCACTGAGATTTTTTATTTGTATGGCTAAATCCTTGGTGTCTGGAGTTGGTTCGAATTCAGGATCTTTTGTGCAAGAAGATAAGACCAACAAAGCAAATGCGATGAGAAACAGAGGAGATTTCATTTATACAGTTTTAGTTAGCAAGCTTTTAGAAAAGTTTGCTTTTATCTATTGAAAAACGCAAACTTCTCTTTGCCATATATAACGATAGAAACTTATAAATAGATGCCAACGCTTTTATAATAGACTTATCCTGCTAATTTTACATTTCAACTACAGCATTGTACAATTCACTTTATTCCAGTTTTAAATGGTAAACGAGTTGTATATCTTACTCCTAAATAAAAACCAATTGCAACAAAAATGAAAAGCTTAATCTCATCTTTATCTTTTCTGTTTTTAATATCGTTCTCTTCATTTGCACAAAGCCAAATATTGGAAGCCTATATTGAACAAGCGAAAAAAGAAAACCTTAGCACTCAGTCAGAGCATTTAAAACGGAATAAACAAATCGTCAAGTTGGCTCAAGCAGAGAAAAACTGGGCGCCATCCTTAGACCTTGCTGGCAACTATTTGCTTTCTCAAGGTGGCAGAACCATCCAATTCCCTATTGGTGATCTCTTTAATCCAGTTTATGGAACTTTAAATCAGCTGACGCAAAGCAACGAATTTCCTACAGACCTAGAAAACCAAGAAATCCAACTGACACCCAACAACTTTATTGATTTACAAGTCAGTTTGACCAAGCCTATCTTAAACAGTTCGATAAAATACAATAGCTTAATTCAAAAAGAATTGATTGCTTTGAATGATGTTGGAATTGAAATAGCGGAGCAAGAAATCGGTTTTCAAGTTCGTCAAGCCTATTTTTCCTACTTAAAAACCATCGAAGCCTTCGCCATTTTGGATGAAACGGAAACTTTGTTGAATCAATTAATGGCTTTTAATAACAAGTTGATAAAGTATGACAAAGCAACACCTGAAGTGGTCAGTGATGTTGAATTTCAGCTTGCTGCTATTAAAAGTCAAAGAGCTGCTCTTCGAGAACAAAGCGAAATCGCAAAATCTTATTTCAATATACTGCTCAATCGACCGTTGGATACTGATATAGAAATGGATGAGAAGATTCTGGCTTCGTTTACTCAAATAAACTTGGATTTATCTGCGGAAAAAGCAAAAGGTTTGAATAATCGTGTGGAGTTTAAGCAATTGGATATCGCTACTAAAGTCCAGGATCTCAATACAACTTTAATAGAAAAAGAACGGCAACCAACGGTTGGACTACGAGCGGCAGTTGGTCTACAAACAGAGAATTTTAACTTCGACAACGGTGGTCCGTTATATACATTAGGAGTTGGAATGAATTGGAATATTTTTGATGGTGGTAAAAGGGCGAAAAGAATAGAAGAAATTGTTGTTGATCAAAAAATAATAGAGAACAATCGATCGCAATTGAATCAAAAGATCGAAATTGAAATAGCACAAATATTTTTTGCGCTAAAATCATTGGAACAAAAGATGGAAGCAGAGAATGCTGCAGTTAAAAGTGCGACCACCACTCATCGCTTTGTAAAAGCAAATTTCGAAAATCAAAAAGCTATTCTAATTCAATTGAACGATGCCAGAAATAAAATGGTGACAGCCAAGCTGAATAGAATCTTGACAAAGTACGATTACCTTATAAAATTAGCAGCGTTAAAAAGAGCTACACAATCCTAATCTAATTTCCCTCCAAAAAGTACCAATAATCAACAGTATGAGAAACTTATTTGTCTTATTTATAATGGTTTGTTTTGTCGCTGCATGCAAGCAGAATTATTCAGATCCTGAAGTTGAAAAACAAATAGCCAACAAAAGAAATTTTGTCGAAGTCGTTGGCATATCTGAACAAAATGATCCTATACCGATACATGCAATTGGTAGGATTGGTGCAGATCAGGAAGTCAAGCTTTCTTTCAAGATAGGAGGATTCATAAGTGGGCTGCAAGCCAAAGAAGGAGATTTTGTAAAGGAAGGGACTTTGCTTGGTGCTGTACGAACAAACGAAATTGATGCACAAGTTCTAAAAGCACAACGAGCTGTTCAAAAAGCAGAGCGAGATGTAAGTAGAATCAATAAGATGTTTGCGGACTCCGTAGCAACGCTTGAGAATGTAGAAGATTTGACCACTTTGCTTCAAGTAACAATGGCGGATTTAGAGGTAGCTGAATTCAATCAGAAATATGCCAAAATCTATGCTCCAGTCAGCGGCCGAATTTCTAGAAGGTTGGCTGAACCCAATGAATTAGTAGCTCCAGGTCAGCCTATTTTTATTATTTCTTCTGCAGCAGGGAGGTCACACGTTATGAAAGTCGCTTTGTCAGATCGAGATATTAACCGTGTAAAATTTGGGAGTCAAGGAAAGGTGTATTTTGATGCTTATCCTGAAGAGGAGTTTGGAGCAAAGGTCGTGAATCTGGCTGAAAACGCTGATCCACTGACAGGGACTTTTGAAATAGAATTAAGCATCGCATCGAAAAATAAGCGACTGAGAAATGGCTACATCGGCAAAGCAGTAATAACTCCTAATACAGGAAAATCTTACTATAAAATTCCTCTTTCCGCCATTGTTGAAGGAAATGAAAAGGGCGTTTCAATATTCATTCCCAATCAGGCTGATACGATCGCAAAGGAAATTCTGGTGCAACCTTTTCACATCAATAGCGAAAGTATATTCGTTTATCTGAATGAAGAAATGGAGTTGGCTAACATCATCACAACCGGTGCACAGTATCTAGAAAACGGCGATCGAATCTACATAAAATAATCCCAAACGAATACTATGAATTTAACTAAACTAGCCTTAAATAACTCGCAATTCGTCCTGATCGTTTTGTTGATCGCAATATTACTTGGTGTGCGATCCTTTTCTTCCATGCCTCGTTCGGAAGACCCTCAGGTCAGTTTCCCAACGTTTATTGTCACTGTGGTTTATCCTGGAACAAGTCCAGAGGATATGGAAAATCTCATAGTTGATCCAATAGAAAAAGTAGTCAATGAGATTGAAGATGTTGTAGAGATCAATAGTAGCATTAGAGAAGGATTGGTCGTTATGGCCATTGAAGGAAGTTTTGAAAAGGATTCGAAGCAACAATATGATGAGGTGTTGAGAGAGGTGAATACGGTCAGGCCAGAGTTGCCTGCAGGAATAGTTTTCTTTAATGTTGAACAAATTAAGCCGGAAGACCGAGTAGGATTTACGGTTTATGCTTTGTCTTCTGAAAATGTATCTTATCAAAATTTAGAAAAATTAGCAGAAGCTTTTGAAGACGAATTGGAATCGATTGATGGCGTGAACATGATTCGAATTGAGGCCTGTCCAGAACATGAAATTCGAGTAAGTTTGGATTTTCAAAGAATGGCTGCACAAAATATAAACCTTGGACAGGTCGCAGGAATATTGCGGTCGAATAATGCAAATGTGCCTGGAGGATTTGTAAGGGCCGGTGCCAAGAGTTTTGCCATCCAAACGACGGGTGCATTTGAAAATCTGGAAGAAATTCGGAACACCGTTATTTCTGCTGCCGACAATAAGGTCATTTTGCTAAGAGATATTGCGAAGGTTGCCATTGAAGAAGAAGATTTAAGATGGAAGGCAGAATTCAATAAAGAGAAATCGATCTTGATGTCTTTGACGATCAAGACGGGGAAAAACATATTGGAAGTCAATGAACAGGTAGAAATAGTTCAAGCCAAATTCGAAAAAGAATTGCCTACAAGTGTAAGTTTAAATATCGCTTTTGAACAGGCAAGTGCTGTAGAGGGACGGATCAATGATTTTTTCAAAAACCTATTGCAAGGAATTGCTCTGGTGGGAATCGTAATTCTATTTTTCCTCGGAGTTCGGCCTGCAATTATAATCATCACGCTGATTCCATTAAGCATTATTATGGCATTGGCACTTTTGAATGGAGCAGGACATGGCTTGCATCAGATATCCATAGCGTCGCTTGTACTTGCACTGGGATTGCTGGTGGACAATGGAATTGTTGTCATTGAAAATATTATCCGTTTTATCAAAGAAGGGTATTCTAAAAAAGAAGCGGCTTTGAAAGGAGCATCAGAAGTGGGCTCTGCAATAGTAAGTTCCACGGTAACCACTCTTTTGTCCTTTTTTCCACTTTCCCAACTAGGAGAAGGAGCAGGATTGTTTTTGGCAGCCTTGCCATTGACTGTAATTTTTACTTTGATTATTTCCTTAATACTAGCGCTTACTTTTTCACCAATTTTGTCTTCTTGGATATTGTCATCCAAGACGGCTAAAAAAACAATAGCGGATAAAGCATTTGATTGGTTATCTGATAAAATTTATGAACCTATTTTAAAGTTTTCATTAAGAAGAGGCTGGTTGGTCTTATTGGTTTCGGTTTTAGTCTCTGGTTTTGCCATCAGCTTGTTTCCCAAAATTGGAGTTAGTTTTTTCCCTACGGCCGACAAACCAGTTTTATTGGTTGATGTTAATTTGCCATTGGGATCGAGTTTTAGTGAAACAGAGAAAGCCGTAAATTTTGTCGAACAGGTTTTAGACGAAATGGATTATGTAAAAAATTATACCAGTAATGTAGGCCATGGTGGACCGCAGATTTATTACAATAGAATTCCAAGATCATTTGTTCAAGAACATGGGCAGGTCATTGTAAACTTTAAAGAATGGGATCCCGGAAAGTTTTACGAAGCCTTGAGGAATTTGCGTTTGGCTTTTAAAGATTACGGAGGAGCAAAAATAACAACCAGTGAATTAAAAAATGGCGTTCCAGTTGCTGCACCGATTGAAGTTCGAATAATGGGAGAGGAGTTGGGAACGATTAAAGAAATGGCAGAAAAAGTAGAAAACATTTTTAATAACAATTCAGAAGTCATCAATATCAACAACCCTTTAAAAAGAGATCAAACTCAGCTGAGGATTAAATTGAACAAAGCGAAAGCGGGGATGTTGGGCGTTTCAGAATTGGATTTTGATCAGACGGTAAGAGCCAGTTTAAATGGCTTAGCGATAGATAAAACGATTCTAGAAGATGATAAAGAATACAATATCGTTTTAAGAATGCCATTTGATGAACAACCTAATATAGAGGACTTAGATAAAATCTATGTGACCAATCGCATGGGAAGAAACATGCCTTTGAAGCATATTGCAGAGGTAGAGTTCAAAGGAGGGATACCTCGTTTTTCTCATCTAAATTTGAAACGAAATGTTGCAGTAACTGGAGCTGTAAATGATTCAGACCGAACGCTTCCGGTAACGCTGGAACTTATTGAAGAATTAAAGAAAATAGATTGGCCAACGGGATACAGCTATGATGTAGGTGGAGAATACAAAGAACAACAAAGTACCTTCGGAAGTTTGGGCGTTATTCTTATGCTTGCACAAATAGCTATTTTTGCAGTTCTAGTTTTGCAATTCAAATCCATCTTACAACCCTTGATTGTATTTTCCGCAATTCCTTTTGCGATATCAGGCAGCTTCATAGCCTTGTATTTAACTGGATGGTCTTTTTCTTTTTTCGCATTTGTTGGCCTGATTAGTTTGATTGGTATAGTAGTTAATAATTCCATTATTCTTGTTGATTACATCAATCAATTGATGAGCGAAGGAATCCCTTTAGTAGAGGCTATTGTTACTGGTTCCAAAAGAAGATTAAAACCCATCATTTTGACTACCATTACTACAATTCTTGGATTGGTTCCATTGACACTTACTGGTACCACTTTGTGGTCTCCTTTGAGCTGGACGATTATTGGTGGAATGATTTCTTCCACACTTTTATCCTTGATGATGGTTCCTGTGTTTTATAAATGGTTGACTTTTAGAAGATAGATTCATTCCTGTTTTAATCACCAACACTTCGAACTAAGAATAACCGAATTGCCAACAATCTGTAAATTTTTCTTCTAAAAGGAAGAGATTTTTTGTGATTAAATCTTTCATTTAAAATATTTTTTACGTTCATGAATATTTGAAGTGATTTTCCTGTAAAAAATGAAAATTCCGCCTATAGAAAGCGTTTCCCGCGCATTAGGATTGATACTATTACCATTGATTATTACAAAATACCATCCTTTTTCTTGTTACCAAATGTATTAATTCCGTCTTATATATGTGCTAATTAAATAGCCAGCCCCTCAAGACTTACCAAAGGACTTATCAGGTCCCTTAATTTGAACCCAACATATTTATCTCTTTCATAACAAAATTGAAAAAATCAATGTCAATTAATCTATTAGATTTAGTAAAAGACCAATTATCCGATGCCGTAATAGGTAAGGCTGCTGGCTTAATCGGTGAAAGCTCTGGAGCAACAAGTTCAGCTCTTAGTACAATTTTACCAACAATTCTTGGAAGTGTAGTCCAAAAAGGAGCTACACAATCTGGTGCTTCAGGCATCATGGATATGATCAATTCAGGTGGTCATGACGGAAGCATGTTTGACAATCTTAGCGGATTGTTAGGTGGTGGTTCTCAAAGCAACACAATGTTAAAAAGTGGTGCAGCTTTAGTCGCTTCTCTTATGGGAGCGAAACAAGGCGGTATCGTAGATACATTAATGTCTTTGACAGGCATGAAAAAAAGTTCAACGAATTCTTTGATGAGTATGGTCGCTCCAATGGTAATGGGAATGATCGGAAGACAAATCAAGAAAAACGGTTTGAACGTAGGTGGATTAATGGACTTACTAAAAGGCCAAAAATCTCATCTAAAAGGTGCTTTGCCTTCAAGCTTAGGAAGCATGATGGGCTTTTCAGAAGGTAACACTTCAAGAAAATCAACGGCTAGCACATCCCACGTACCAGAAACTTCTGGCGGAGGCGGTGGATGGATGAAATGGTTGTTAGGTGGACTAGCACTTTTATTCGTTTTAGGTTACTTCGGAATGAAAACAGGTTGTGGCGCAGTAGACAATATGTCTGATAAAGTTGCGGATACAACAACAGGTGCCGTAGAAGCAACTGCAGATGCAGCGAAGTCAATGGCTGGAGCAACTGTGGACGCAGCGGGTAATTTAGTAGATGAGTCTGGTAACGTTTTGAAAAAAGCAGGAGAGTTTACAAAAGATGCAGCAGGTAATGTAGTAGATGCAGCTGGTAATGCAGTGAACTCTGCAGCAGGTGCCGTTTCAAATGCTGTAAATTATACAGTAGATGCAGCGGGCAACTTGGTAGATGAATCAGGAAAAGTCATTAAAAAAGCGGGAGAATTTACACGAGATGCAGCGGGCAATGTCGTTGATGCAGCAGGAAGTGCAGTAGGAGCGGCTGGAGCAGCAGCAGGCAATGTAGCAGAAAAAGCAGGAGAGATGGCTGAGTTAGGCGTTTCAAAAGCAACGTACACAGTATCTGAGGCAGGTGATCTAGTGGATGAAGGTGGAAAAGTAATTTTGAAAGCGGGGGAATTTGAAACCAAAGATGGCTACTACGTTGATAAAAACGGAAAGAAAATCGGCGTGTTCAAAAAGATTGGTCAAGCAATTGGCAGTGCAGCTAAAAAAACTGCAGAGACATTCGACAATATGTTTTCCGGCATGTTTAAGAAAAAGCAAGTTGGTGAAGCATATACTTTAAACAACATCAGTTTCAATCCAGAAAATCACAAGATCACTAACTTTTCAAAAGCAGAGATTGAAGGTTTGGCTGCGGCTCTAAAAAGCAATCCAGATTCTAAAATCACAGTAAATGCTTATACCGCAGATGGTGAGAATGAAGTGAAAAATAAAGCACTTTCTAAATTGAGAGCTAAGGTGGTTCACGATATGTTGGTGACTTTAGGTGTTCCTGACAAGCAGATTTCAGCGAAAGGTTTGGCCACAAAGGATGCTGGCAAAGCAGCTGCAAATAATGTAGAGATTACGATAGCAGAATAATTAAAGAGAGAGATTTTTTGCAAAAGAACGCCACGGCTGGATTAAATTCCGGTCGTGGTTTCTTAGTTTTAATTGGCTTCGGATATTGGTAATTAATGAGTTTAATTGAACCAAACAGCATGTAACTTTCTCCGCAATTCTAACGCCAATTGCTCTTCCATTTTCAAGGCTTCTTTTTTTGTCATAGGTTCAAGATGTTTGTACAAACTTGGACGAAGATACATGCCGTATTTTTCAACGATATTGGAAGACAGCTTTCTGCCTTTTGCATTTCGGAATCCGGATTTGTGTTGTTCAAGCCGTTCTTTGGGCGTTTTGCTGGTCATACCAACGTACAGGCATTGTTGCACCCCATTGAATTGTGGATTTGCTTCTCGGAATTTCTTTCTTTCTGTGAAGACCTTTTTGGAGAGTTCTATGACGTAGACTTGGTAACGTTTTTTTGGCATATGTTCTTGGTTCTGCTTTTGTAAACTTTTAAATCATTTAACTTACACAACACAGTTGGGTAATGTCTTTTACAATATCGGAAAGAAGGTTTTGCAATTAAAGTTTCCTAATGTCTTTACTTTTTTAAGTAGCTGAGATCTATAGGTAGCGGTAGAAGTTGTTTTATTTTTTAATCCTATTGCAATTACTTTTTGATTATCAAATTTAAAGCAAGGATAGTGTTTTCGAAAAGATTCTTTTATTTATCCTTTAAATATTCTTCCAGTTTTTCCTTGCCTGTCTTTGTTATAATTTCATAATGAAAAGGGTAAACATTTTCAAATTCATATTCCAACAAATTTTTACAACTCTGAATCCTGTTATTAAGATTCTCATATTCTGCTTGTGATTCTTTCGTAAAATCTTTTAAGTTTCCAGTTTTATCAGCATAAAAAGTATCACCAGAAAATAAAGACTTTGAGTTAGTTTCCAAGACACAAATACTTCCTGCGCTATGTCCCGGTGTATGAATTACTTTTATTGATTCATCAAATTCAGGCATTTCTGTAAATAGCACATCTGGTTGCATTTTAATCCACGGATGTGTTTCGTCATTTTTGTGTGAATAAACTTCTAGTCCAATTTCATTTTGCCATTTGGTCCCATCTTCAATTCCACAAGATCCGTGAGAAATAATTGCATAAGCTGGCTTGTTAAACGAATTGATAAATTCTTTCACTTTCTCTGAATAAGTGGGGATGTCAAAAAGTAAAACCTTGTCTGGTAAATCAATCAAGTAGGTATGTACTTTTTCCCCATAGAAGAATTGGTTATTTATTTCGTAAATATTCTCTTGGATTTTGGTGTAAGGAGACTCTTGAGGCATTTGACAAGCACTTATTATTAAGAATACGAATAGCATGTATTTCATTATTTATTTTCTAATTCTTAAACCGTTTTTTCATTGAACTTACAATTTAATAAATCATATTGATCTTGTGAAGATGGTTTGAACATTGTTATGAAATTTTTGAAAACGATTGTCAAAAACAAGAAGCTACTCTTATTTATTAATTCTTTCCTCAGATGTAATTTTCTTTCTATTGAAAAAATGCATTCTCGAATTTCAGTAGTTAAGTCACAAAAAAAATCTTATTTTTTAAAAACTAAAGAGGCTACGACTTAGAGTATAAAGACCTTGTTTTAGCAAAGAAAAATATGGAAGGAAGGTTAAAAAGAATATCGATTGAAATTCAATCTGAATTATAAAGTAAATCTATAAAATTAATTTCTCTACTGCGGTTATTTAGAAGTTAAGAAAGCCGAGTGAATTTAGATCAGTTGTTAGAAATATAAGTTTAAAAGCAATCTTTTCAAATAGAAATTAAACACTATATTTAGAAAAAAAAGAAAGACTTTTATTGGTAATATTTTAACGATCGAAAATTTAAATTTTAACCTTCGAAATTGGATAGGTAGTTTCCAATATAATGAAAAGCAATGTCTAAACAATTAGAGAAACTGTCCATACAAGAAGCAAGGAAAATCATTTTACTCTCTCAAATGATTCCACCAGGTGCTAAGAAGGGAAGCTCCGTTGCTGCTACTCTTAAAGCAATGGAACAAATCGGGTATGTACAAATCGATACGATTTCTGTTATCGAACGGGCACATCACCATACGCTATGGAACCGCAATCCCAATTATACCAATTCGCATATTGATCAGCTTTTGAAAAAGGGTCAGTTATTTGAATATTGGTCTCATGCAGCAGCTTATCTGCCTATGCGTGATTATCGGTACAGCTTACCTCGGAAGTTAGCGATGCGCAGCGGAGAACAAAAACATTGGTTTGCTCGGGATAAAAAACTGATGAACTCCATTCTTAAACGAATCGCTTCAGAAGGTCCTTTGATGGTGAAGGATTTTGAAAACACGGGAAGAAAAACCAAGGAGTGGGAAAGCAAACCAGCTAAAAAGGCGTTGGAGTGTTTATTCATGCAAGGGGAATTAATGGTTCCATTTCGAAAGAAATTTCATAAAGTTTATGACCTTACAGAAAGGTGTTTGCCAAAGGAAGTCGATCAATCGGTCCCAACGCCAAAGGAGCATATGCGTTTTATTATAAAGCGATTTTTGACAGCGAACGGAATTGGCCAACTCAATGAAATGGTTTATTTATTAAAAAAAGTAAAACCACAAGTACGGGAGACCTTACAGGAAATGCATGCAAGTGGTGAAATACTAGAAATTAAAATAAAAGACAGCCTTTACTATACACTTCCGTCTGCTCTAAAATTATTAGACAAAAGATTAAATCGCAATACGGCCAAGATCCTTTCTCCTTTTGATAATTTGGTCATCCAACGACAACGCATTAAAACGCTATTTGATTTTGATTATTTGTTGGAGTGTTATGTTCCAAAACCAAAACGTAAATATGGCTATTTCTCTCTTCCTGTTTTGTGGGATGGGCGATTGCTTGCTAGGCTAGATTGCAAAGCCGATAGAAAAGATTCGGTATTGCATGTTTTTAATATCGTTCTTGAATCCAAGGTGAGTAAACGAGAGGATTTTGCCAATGCGCTTGCGAAAGAGTTGAGTTCGTTTATGATGTTTAATAAATGTAGAACAATAAAGTTTCATGAGGCTAAGCCAGTTAGTTTTAAATTGTTGCTTGAAAAAAAGATGGTAATTTATCTTTGATTTTGGACCGAGATGCTAATTTAGATTTCTCACCTACGGTGATTAATTTTACGTGTTTGCGTTGGCTATAAAGATGTCGCTCCTCTGGAGCTTAATTCTATTTATTTGCATTGGCTATAAAGGTTTCGCTCCTCTGGAGCTTCAAAGGCTTCGCAAATAAAAATAGGGTAATTCTTTCACCCTTTGGATCTTGGTTCTGTAGCTTTTAAAATTGAAAGCCAATTAAATTTTAAATTATCCGTAGGTGCGATATCTTTACAGCACAAAAGAAGATTCATTTGTAAGCGCTGTAGGTGCGACATCTTTTCGAAATGAATTGCATGTTAAATAAAATTACGATTCCCTAGAGCTGGATGATATTGTTTTACAATATTGGGATAAAATGGATAGCCAATTGCGTTTCGGACTAGCGCTGTAGGTGCGACATCTTTATAATAGCCCAAGAGAAAAATGTTTTGTAAGCGCCGTAGGTGCGACATCTATTCAAAAGAATTGCCTTTTCAAGATTAAAA
>CALIAG010000241.1 GCA_938041325.1 uncultured Saprospiraceae bacterium
TTTGAAATAATTATAAGCCAATCCACCGTTGTAATGTGCAGAGACTCCATTCGCGTTGTTCCAACTATTATTACTTGAAGTTATTTGATCGTAATTGAAATCTGAGTTTTGAGGATAAGTATCAAAAGCATCCAAAGTCCAGATCACACCTGTAGGATTGTTAGGGAATTGCGACAAAGAAGAATTGAACATCGCTCTTGAAGCATCAATCATATAAAAAGTTCCTCCTGTCTCATATACGTTGATCGTTCGGGTGATACCTTTCAAGTCGACTGCTTGAGCCGTTTCTGGTCCTGGAGGTGGTAGAAAGCTAGAATTCTCTTCTACTGTTTTTATTTCTGGGACATTGATTTTTGCATTAACAGAACAGCTTTCGCTACCATGATTATGAAACAGTTTGCAAGTGTTTAAATACTTGTGTAAAACAGCTCCTGATTGCGCATCAATGAAATATTCATAACGATTGATCAAGTTTGGAAATAAGGTGATGTGGTAAGCCAATGCTTCCGCGTCAATATTTTTATCTACATGATAAATCACCAATTCACTTACGATCTGTTCGTGTGGAAGCAATTGCTTTTCCATATCGGAAAGACTTTTGAATTCCATAAACGTATTGACATCTGCAATCGCACTATTTTGTGCAGCAGCGGCGGATAGTGTTGGAGTCAGATTTTCTAGTTTTGGAGTAGGGTAGTAACGTCCATTAAATAAATAAGTTTGACCTTCTTTTTGATGAAGAACGACTTCACTACCGTGCACTTTTATGTTATTAAAAACTTGACTAAACCTCAAATGCTGCGCTCCAACTTGATCTGTTTTTTGTGATTTAAAAACAAACTCTTGAACAGGTTCTTTAATCTGCATGTCGTCTTTGAGTTCATTCAAATAAGCGACTGCTTTTTCTTCTGGTGAAGCATTTAGATCAACTTTGTTTTTTGTCAATAAACCTTTTACATGATAAGGAAGTTGAGTTTGCTGATCCACTTTTTTGGACGAGATTAAATTGCTACGTTCCGATTTTTGCAAAGTAATATTGCTGAAATTGGAGTAATCAATTTTTTCACTGGTAGCTGGATTAGGGGTGTCGATTCTTCTTTCTAGTTGAATGGATTCCAAATTTCCAGTCGTGTTGGCTTTTTTGTCGATATTCTTTAAATCAGGACTCGGTTTTTGCTTTTGCGCAATTCCTTGATTTAATACAAAAAAACTCAAAACAAAAATTAGTAGAAACGCTCTTTGCATTTTATTGTGTTTTGTGCCAATTGGCTATTTATTGTTTTAGAATTGTAGATTTTTACTCCTCAACTCTTATCAAAATTTGTTCTATTTGGTTTCAGCTTGTGGTTTGACAAGAGACTTTATGATGTTGTGGAAGAGTTTTACATTTGCTACAGGCGCATCTCCGTCGCCCCACATCATTTTGTGTTCTTTAGAACCACTGTTGTAGGTTATGTAACTGTACATATTTCCAGATTGCTTTAGATCGACAGCACCTAGATTAAGAACGGAATAATTGTGGAAAAGCTGTGAAACAACGTTCTTCTCCAGCTTTTTAACTTCTAAGAATTCCTTACTAGTAGGCTTTTTTACAAAAACCTGTCCGTTCTCCAAAACAGTATATTCTGTCACCTGGCCAGAAAAACCTCCACCATTTCCAATCGTAATTTGCTTGTCAGGATAGGTTGCTGGAGTATATTGCTGAACTTTACAGGCGGAAACCAGTAAAATAGCGGTAAATAAAAGGTAGAAGGTTTTTTGCATGTTGCTAATATTAAAGATGGTTAGGTGGTAATACAGATATGATTTTGTGACTCTCTGTTGATGTTAAAGTAACTTTAGGTTTGGGGAATAGCCTAAGGAAAAGCAAATTGTTCCTATTTCTCGTAATTAGGACGACAAATCAGGGTCGAACTGGCGTCATGGACAAGATTTAATCCGTTCCTTAATTCAAATATAATTAACCGTTGTATCGTATAACCTATTAAATTAGAGATTTTTGTAATAAATGTTCGTCTTATTTAATCATTCAAACTTGAATCCTCTCTAAAATAAGCTGTAGGTTCCTTTTTTTGAATAAAAAACAATAGAAAAGCTTGACAGTGACTTCAAATAATATCAAAGTTCTGGTTATCCGGTTCAGTTCAATAGGTGATATTGTATTGACGAGCCCTGTTGTGCGCGTTTTGAAAAAGCAATTGAATGCTGAAGTTCATTTTTTGACCAAAAAAGCTTTTCAAACCATTCCTTCCTCCAATCCATACATAGATAGAGTTTGGTCCATCGAGAAAGATTTGGGCCCAATATTGAATGACCTGGCTGCAGAAAACTTTAATTACCTCATAGATTTGCACCAGAATCTGCGTTCTGCACGTGTAAAACAAAAGTTATCAACAAAAAAATATGTTTTCCACAAATTAAATGTGGAGAAGTGGTTAATGGTCAATTTAAAGATCAATCGCTTGCCAGATAGACATATTGTTGATCGATATTTAGACACGCTTAAAGAGATTGGTGGAGTAAATGATGGCGAGGGATTGGATTTCTTTATTCCTGAGAAAGAGGAAGTTGAAGTGAAAATTCATTTTAAAGAAGCTGGAATATCAATTCCAAACGGCTATATAGCCTTGGTTATAGGTGCAGCTCATGCGACAAAACGCCTTCCAAAAGATCAGATTTCAGCACTGATCCATCAGATTCCTTATCCAATCGCCTTATTAGGCGGACCTTCTGATTCTACGATTGCCAGCGAGCTTCAAAGTGCGCATAACCAAAAGGTCCTCAATTGCTGTGGAAACTTTAACATTTTACAATCTGCTTCATTAGTTAAGCAGTCAAATCTTGTAATTAGCCATGATACGGGATTAATGCACATTGCAGCGGCTTTCCAAAAACCGATCATTTCGATTTGGGGGAACACAATTCCTGCTTTTGGGATGTATCCTTATTTTAGAAATGGCGTACAAGAGAACACAAGCTTTGAAGTCAAGGGGTTGTCTTGTCGGCCTTGTTCAAAAATCGGTCATCAGACTTGCCCTAAAAAGCACTTTAAATGCATGACGAATCAAAATTTGGAGTATATCGCCTTAGAAGTTGAAGATATTTGGACGAAAATTATCCAAATTACTGATAATTAAGCTTTTAAGTTGTTGCTAATTTGATACAGGTATAGATAAAAGCATTCTATCTGCTCCGAATTTACCCATCAATTTGCTCCAAACTTATGATAAGATTCCCTTTTGTCGGGAATTGGTAACATTTCACCGACAATTGAAAGTAGCCGTATATATATTAAAGCTATATTGTTGCTACAAAGAAACTACGGGCTACAATGTGATGTATGCTTGTTCAATATTTTGAAAATTCAGAAGCTGGATTCTTTCTAAGGAATATGTAAATAATGAATTTTAACAAAGGTGGAGAATTATTTTTTTTTTAATCAAGTCAAAAAACACAGACATAGCCTTAGCTATGGCGAGTATTTTTGACGAAGAGTAAAGGAAAAAGAAACTCCAAACTGTTATAAGTTATTGTTTACAAGTTCCTAACCCCCTTTATCCCAGATAATTCGATTAATTCTTAAATCTGTCTAAAGGGAATGTCAAGATGCTTGTCAACTTGCATTATGTTAGATAAAAATCCTATATTTCGCATTTATTAAAAACTTGAAGACCTTTGAGGAATATTTTGAAATTCTTCCACAAAAGTACTTCATCGATAAAAAATCGTTTTTATGAGATTGGTAAGAACTTTACTCCTTGTTTTTTGCCTTATTTTTATCAGCAAAGTTGAAGCACAAGACATTCATTGGTCTTTGTTTAACTATTCTCCTCTTACGCTGAATCCATCTAGCACCGGTAAATTTTCCGGAACTTTTAGATTAGGTGGAATATTCAGAGATCAATTGCCATCTGTACTTGGAAATGTCTACAAAACACCTTCCGTTTATATTGATGCACCTTTATTGATGGTGGGAAAAAGAGATTGGATTGGCGCTGGTATCACTTTTTATTCCGATAAAGCCGGAGAATTTGATTTGTCAACTACTATGACTTGGCTTTCCGTCGCTTTCCACAAATCTCTAGACAAAAGAAGTCAGAAAATATTCTCTATCGGGATTAATGGAGGTTTTGGAAATAGATCAATTGACCAAAGACTTTTAAGCGCACCTGGCGTTTTTGAAGATCAAATTAGATTGGGTGCAGTCGGTGGTTCTAGCTTAGATCTTGACAATATCGGAGAGATGAATAGCTTCGTCGACTTTGGAATTGGGGCACAGTATACCTCTAAAGTTAGAAAGCAAGCAGGTGTAAATATTGGCTTGGCTATTTCTCACATCACTTCTCCAAGAACCCATTTGATTGAAGGAAACGAATTGAGAGATATTTCTACCAATACCGATGAAACGCTTTCAACAAGATTGCCTTTAAGGGTTAATCTGCATGGAGAATTCAATTTTGACTTAAATAAAAAATGGAGCTTGGATCCTGCATTCTTATTTGGTCGTCAAGCCAATGCAACGGAAGGAATCGTCCAAGCATGGTTGGGTTTGAAATTGAAAAACGAAAAGCAAAACGTAAAATTAAAATTTGGTCCTGGATATAGAGTTGGAGATTCTGCCATGTTATTGCTCGGTATGGATATCGGAGACATTAAAGTTGGCGCGAGTTACGACGTTAACCTTTCTGGTCTACAGGAAATCTCAAATACGGTTGGTGGTTTTGAAATAGCAATTTCGTACATCGGAAAGATTTACAAAACTCCAGAAATCAAACCAGTTATCCTTTGTCCTAAATTATAAAATCTGTTTTATTCAAAATGCATTGCCTTATTTAACCGTTTAAGGTTTAGCTTTTCAAACATGATTAAGATGAAATTCAAATATTTAACTCCTATATTTTTGCTTTGCTGCCTGACACTTAGTGTTACGAATGCACAGCCTTTAACCAAGTCAAGTCTTGATAAATTATTGAGCGCAGCAGATGAAGCCTTGGCTGCCAATAATCAATATGCTGCTCTTGAAAAATATGAAGAAGCATATAAGGAAGACCGTGATTTGGAAACGATGAAAAAAGTAGCTGACCTCCATTATGCGCTTCGTGATTATGAAAAAGCAGAAAAATGGTTCGGTAGAATCGTAAACAAAAAAAGCCGTAAAACACCAAACCCATATTTGCCAGAAGCAAGATATACGCATGGTCATCTTCTAAAGCTAAATGGAAACTACATAGATGCGATAGCAACCTTGCAAGTGTACATTGCAGAAGCAGAAGATCCTATAAAAATTGCGCGAGCTAAAAAAGCTATTGAAGGAGCTAAAATGGCTAAAGAAATGGATGCAGTGAGTGGCTTGACTGTTGAGAATGCTGGAAAAAATATTAACTCAAAAAATTCGGAATACTCTCCTTTGTATTTTAATGAAAACGAGATTTATTACACGAGTTTGCTGAGCGATGATGTTGTAGTCCTTGACGGAAAAGCAGAAGAAGTTTTTGTCAAATTGTACAAATCAACGAAAGGAGAAAAAGGATGGGGAAAAGGAACTCAAGTAGGTCCAGAAACCATTCATAGAGAAGGTTACCACATCGGTAATTTTACTTTTTCGAAAGATAAAAACACCATCTATTTTACCCGTCAATTGCTTGATGGAAATCTCTTAGCTTCTAGCCAAATTTACAGCAGTACAAGAGATGGCGATGGTTGGAATCCAGCTCAACCAATGGCTGGAATTAATGGCGCAGGTGACTACGTTGTGAAACAACCTGCAATAGGAGAATTATACGGAAATGATGTTATGTTTTTTGTTTCGGATATGGAAGGTGGATACGGTGGATTTGATCTGTACTACGCTACAAAAACCGGAGAAGGATATACAAATCCGGTCAACCTTGGTGATGTAATTAATTCAGATCAAGACGAAGAAACGCCTTTTTATCTAGATGGTACTTTGTACTTAAGTTCTAACGGACATCCTGGAATTGGAGGATACGATGTATTCAAATCAAATTGGGATGGAGCGAATTGGAGTTCTCCTGAGAACATGGGAAAGCCATTCAACACTCAAGTAGATGATTTGTATTTTTCTACAGATAAAGAAGGATTGAATAGCTTGATTATCTCTAATAGAATCGGCAATAGATCTGTAAAAAGTGAAACCTGTTGTGATGATATTTGGACAATTACGAAAGAAGAAGTAGTAGTCGATTTACTTACGACCATCACTTCTGAAGGCCAACCTTTACCAGGTGCTTCAGTGCAGTTGGTCGAGATGGTAAACAACACACCAGGTGTTACCAACGAAAAAACAAAAGAAGAAGAAAGTGCTTTTCCTTTTCCTTTGAAAAGAGAAATGGCTTATATCGTGATTGCAAGCAAAGAAGGCTTCTACTCTGATACGATTGCTTTCAACACAACCGGAATTGAGAAATCAATTACGATTACAAATGGAATTGAATTGAAAAAGATTCCACCACCGCCACCGCCACCACCAGTGGAGGAATACGAAGAGTATACAATCAATGAAGCAATTCGTTTGAATAATATTTATTACGATTACGATGACGATAAAATTCTAACAGATGCGGAGGATGACTTGTCTATCATCTTTGATTTATTGAATCAATATGGAGATATGGTGATTGAGCTTTCTTCTCACACGGATTCACGAGGTATCACAGGTTATAACCAAAAACTATCTCAACGTCGTGCTGAATCTGCGAAAAGTTGGCTGCTTGCAAAAGGAATCGCTCCTGAAAGAATTAACGCTGTTGGGTATGGAGAAGAACTAATCTTAAACAGATGTACGAACGGAGTGAAGTGTTCTGACGATGAGCACAGATTCAACAGACGTACAGAGTTTAAAATTATCTCTGGACCAACTACAATCAAAATTAAAAAGACCCGTTTGCGAAAGAAAGGCTAAACGCTGGGACTTCGAATACATAAAGCGGCAAGGTTTGGTAAAACAAATCTTGCCGCTTTTCGTTTTGTGAATGGGTTTGTTAACAAGACTAAAGAAGTTGACAAGCTCTTTAAATTTTATTTATTTTTGAAAAAGAGTTTAATAATAAAATCTAAACTAATATGGCTTCACGATATTTTTCAATTCTAGGAATCCTACTTTTGTTTGCTTGTAACGCTTCTAAAAAAACAGTTGCAGAAGAAGTAAAACCAGTAAAAAGTGAAATAGAACAAGTTGTAGATCCGCATCTAAGCTTTGATGTTCCAATGCATGATTTTGGAAAAATGCAACGCGGAGACAAAGCTTCTTTTGTGTATAAATTTAAAAATACAGGGAAAGAAGATGTTGTTATTGAATTGGTGTCAGGCTGTCATTGTACAACA
>CALIAG010000242.1 GCA_938041325.1 uncultured Saprospiraceae bacterium
ATACTTTCGACAATGGAGAGATGAAATTAAAAGTCCAGATGATATTTGGAATGAGGTTGTCAAGAGTACCAAAATCCCAGGAGTTACTTCTGCTCCAAAATTGCAACCTATCGAGACTCGATTGGTGATGCTACAAACAGGTATGCGTGCACCGATGGGAATCAAAGTTCGTGGAGGAGATTTGCCGACTATTGAAGCTTTTGGTTTGGAACTAGAAAATTATTTGAAAGATGTACAAGGTGTAAAAGATGCTGCTGTTTTTGCGGACCGAATAGTAGGGAAACCTTATTTGCTTTTGGACATTGATCGAGATATAATCAGCCGGCATGGATTGACTATTGAGAAAGTACAACAATATATTCAAGCGGCTGTCGGTGGAATGCATATGACTTCAACAGTGGAAGGGAGAGAGCGATACTCTATTCGGATTCGCTATCCAAGGGAGTTGCGAAATGACCCGGCTGCATTGAAAAGAATTTATATTCCTACGGCAAATGGTCAACAAATTCCTTTGGGTGATTTGGTGAAAATTAGATATGAGCAAGGCGCACAATCTATCAAAAGTGAAGATGGTTTTTTGATTGGATACGTTCTGTTTGATAGAGAAAATGGATATTCAGAAGTTGAGGTGGTCAACAATGCTCAAAATTATCTACAAGAAATTATTGATAATGGAACATTGGATGTACCTGCAGGAGTGAGTTATCGTTTCGCTGGAAATTACGAGCAACAAGTTCGGGCAAGCAAACGACTGAGTATAGTAGTGCCGATTGCGTTGGCTATCATTTTCCTAATTCTTTATTTTCAGTTTAGTTCAATCACCATTTCAGCCATGGTATTTACTGGAGTGTTTATTGCTTTTTCAGGAGGCTTTATCATGATAGGATTATATGATACCAGTTGGTTTTTAAATTTCGATTTTTTCGGAACGAATATGCGAGACCTTTTCCAGATTCGAACGATTAACTTGAGTGTCGCAGTTTGGGTGGGATTTCTCGCTTTGTTTGGAATTGCTACAGATGATGGAGTACTTGTCGCCACCTTCCTTCAAGATAGTTTTAAAAGAAATAAACCTACTACGATAGCAGGTGTGAGAGATGCTGTTGTTGAAGGTGGGCTTCGTAGAGTTCGACCTGCAATGATGACTACGGCTACCACAATTTTAGCCCTTATTCCAGTTCTCACCGCTACGGGAAGAGGGGCAGATATTATGTTGCCAATGGCGATTCCTTCCTTCGGAGGAATGACTTTGCAAATGGTAACCATGTTTACCGTACCCGTTTTGTTTTCACTTTGGCAAGAGTGGAGTTTAAGAATTGATAATCAATTTGGCAGTGAAAATAAACCCCTAAAAGCCGTTACCGTCATTTTATTGATTTCAATAGTTGGCGTAAGTTCTACCTATGCACAGTCGCTCGACACCTTAGTAATTGAAGCTGTTGACAATAATTTGGAGTTAAAAATTTTAGAAAAAGAATATTACGCTGCGTTGGAAAAAGCACCACAAGTGAGTGAGTTGCCAGACCCTGAAATTGGTGTTGGTGTTTTTCCGTTACCCGTTGAAACAAGATTAGGCGCACAAATTTTAAGAGTAGGTGCGACGCAAATGTTTCCATGGAAAGGATTATTAGATGGAAAAAAGGATTTGGAATTAGCCAAAGCCAAAGCATTGTTTGAACGAATCGGAGCTAGAGCTTTGGATTTATCTTACCAAGTCGAGCAAGCTTATTTTCAGTTATATGATATTGAAAATAGTCAATCCATTATTCGTAGGAATGTAGTTATCCTTGAAGCTTTAGAACAATTGGCTTTAGCAAAAGTAGAAAGTGGAAAAACTACAGCTGCAGATGTACTCCGAGTCCAACTTAAGATTGAGGAACTCAATCAAGAGTTATTGATTTTGGAAACGGCTAAAACCAAACCAATTGCCTCCATCAATCAATTGCTGAATCGTCCCTTACAAACTCCAATCGTTACGACCGATAGCCTTGCATTTGCCATCATTCCTTTTGATAAAAATGCATTAGCTGCCAACATTGAAGCGAGTCATCCGATGCTTCGAATGTTTGAATTGCAACAAGATATTTCGAGACAAGCTATTGCATTGAATGAACTGAATGGAAAACCTTCCTTCGGTGTTGGCTTGGATTATATCATGGTTAATAAAAGAAGTGATGCTACTCCTTCAAAGAATGGAAGAGATATTATTCAATTAAGAGGTTCTGTAAAAATTCCACTTTTTAAAAAGAAGTACGAAGCAAAAGAAAAGGAAGAGCAATTTAAAATAGCTGCTTTGACGGATAGAAAAGCAGAGATGTTAAGTCGCTTTATGGCAGCTATTGAGAAAGCATATGCTGATTATGAAACTGCTCAGTTGAAAATAAACCTGTACGAAAGGCAAATAGAAATCACGCGAGCAGCCATCAATATTTTGGAAACAAACTACAGCGCAAAGGGGAATAATTTTGACGAATTACTACGATTGGAAAAAGAACTGATTGACTATGATTTAAAAACTCTGAAAGCAATCGTTCAAAGCCATTTTGCAAAAAGTAGTATCAAGCGGTTTATTATTCAATAAATCATTTTTGAAGTTAAGTGAAAATAAAATAATAATAATTATGAAATTCAATATAAAAATAATCATGACAGCAGCCATAGCGATAGCTATCGGCTTAGGAGCAGGGTATCTGATTTTTGGAAATAAAACCAACACTGTTATTCCTCCTGAAAATCATCAGCATGGAGGTGAAGCCAAACTCACTTCTGTAGATGAACAAATCTGGACTTGCTCCATGCACCCTCAAATCAAACAAAACGAACCTGGAGATTGTCCATTGTGCGGAATGGATTTGATTCCTTTGGAAGCTAATTCATCCAACGACCCTTTGGTTTTGGAGATGACTAACGAGGCGGTAAAATTGGCGAATATCCAAACTACAATTATCGGAGATGAAGTAGAGAATGCTGGAAAAATGATTCCGCTTTCTGGAAAAGTACAAACGGATGAACGATTAGCTTCTAGTCAAGTGGCTCATGTCCCAGGTCGGATTGAAAAACTATATGTCACCTTCACAGGGGAGCAAGTTAAGAAAGGTCAAAAAATTGCAACTATTTATTCTCCTGATTTAATTACCGCTCAAAGAGAATTGATAGAATCTTTGAAGTTGGTTGCTTTGAATCCAGGATTGGTAGAAGCTGCTCGAAATAAATTGAGATACTGGAAAATCGGAAATGCGACCATAGAGGCGATTGAAAAAAGTGGAACAGTTCAAGAGACTTTTGCGGTCTTTGCAGACGAGGCAGGAATTGTGACTAAAAGGAGAGTGGCAGTTGGAGATTATATCAAACAAGGCGAACCACTTTTTGACTTGATGAATCTTCAAAAAGTATGGGTGCTGTTTGATGCTTACGAAGAAGACCTAGCATCCATAAAAGTGGGCAATACGATCAAGTTCACGACTCCTTCAATTCCAAATAAAACTTTTAAAACCAGAGTAACTTTTATTGACCCGATTATCAATCCAAATACACGGGTTACGTCCATTCGGACTGAAGTCAATAATCGAGGAGGAATACTAAAGCCAGAAATGTTTGTACAAGGTGAATTGCAGAAAAAGCCTTCCCGTAAAAGTCAATTGAGTGTTCCAAAATCAGCGGTGCTTTGGACAGGAGTTCGGTCAGTTGTTTATGTCAAAGTACCTGATATGGCCATCCCTTCTTTTAAATTTAAAGAAATAGAAATAGGTGAGTCATTGGGAAAAAAATATCAAGTATTAAGTGGTTTAGTATCGGGTGAAGAAGTGGTCACCTATGGAAGTTTTACCATTGATGCCGCTGCCCAACTCAATAACCAAGCCAGCATGATGAATAGAGATGTGATGGAAAAAGGAGCAGATCATACTCAGCATTTACCTGATTATACGGAATCTACCCCAATGGAATTTAAGCAACAATTGGCCATGGTTTCGGATGCCTATCTTTTATTAAAAGATGCTTTTGTATCAACCGATAGCAAATTAGCAGTATCAACCGCGCAACAAGTTATGGAAGCATTGTCAAAAGTAGATATCTCGTTGGTTAAAGGTGATGCTCATCTCTATTGGATGGAGCAACTCACAGCCCTCCAAGCGCATAGCAAAAAAATAACAGAATTGACTGATGTGGAAGAGCAACGTAAGCAATTTGATTTTTTCTCACAAGCATTAATTAAGTCCATAAAAGTATTCGGTATTTCTGAAAATACCCTTTATGTACAGCATTGCCCAATGGCAAATAACAATGAAGGAGCAGATTGGATAAGTAAAGAGGAAGTAGTTGAAAATCCTTACTACGGTGATAAGATGTTGACATGCGGAGTAGTCAAAGCAACAATTGATAAGGATTTTAAAAACCCTGCAATGAAGAAAAAATCAAATGCAAAACCACAAGGACATAACCATTAACCTAAAAATAATTTAAAATGAAATATTTAATAATATCAATATTCCTTTTTGTAAATATCAATTTTTTGATAGCCCAAACTTCACCTTCCATCGAAGGTAATATTGACAATTTACCCGTTCGAGAATATAATTTAACCATTGACAAAAAGATGGTCAATATCACAAGTAAAGAAGTCATGGGAATGGCAATTAATAATTCTATTCCAGGGCCGACTTTACGATTTACAGAAGGGGAGTATGCGGTGATTCATGTGAAAAATAATCTGGAAATGGAAACCTCGGTTCATTGGCATGGACTCTTGTTGTCTAATTTTTATGATAGTGTTCCATGTTTGAATACGCTTCCAAACTTCTGTTTTTTTAGGGAATGGAAAAATAAAACCAGCACCGAGTATTCCAAAATCTGACAAAATAGGAATGATGAAATCTATGGTAAAAACGGATAATGTTCAGACAATTTTATCTGAGAAAAACAATCTAAAGACATAGTTCTCGCAGATTGATTTATCTTTAGAAGATGAAAATTTAATTTTAGCATTAACAAATCTTAATGAGCTTGATCAATTGCCTGATTTAATAGATTATCGATTAGAGCAAATTCAGAACTATAGCCAACTTAAGAATTTTGAAATTTCTTTGCTTAACAATGGTAAAAAAAAATGAATTGAATGATAGTGAAATCGAATATATAAAAGTTATGACATCTATTGATAATCTGAGTGGGAGTATCTAACCTGGAAATATTCTTGAATACTATTACAACACGAACTATTATTCCAATCTTTTTTTCAAATGCATTAGCAATTGATCGCGAAATAATTGCAGTTAAATCATACAAAGAAGTTTTGAATCTGAAAGTTTTTCCAACCCTGCAAATACTAGACTAAATATCGTAATTCTAGAAAGAACAAATAATAAAGTAGTTAAGCTAAAAAATCATGATTTTCTACGAAGAACGTCATTGAAAGACAGAAAATCAACTGTAAATAATAGCCTAATAAGTATAGAATTAGCTAACTTAAAAAATGGAATTTATTACTTTGAGATTTTTGAAAATTCACAAGTAATCGGTAAAGGTAAATTTGTTATTAATAAATATGGAAATTAAAAACCTAGGACTTTCATTGATTTTACTAGTAATTGCAAATACAACATTTGCTCAGCAAACTTGGAGTAAAAAATACACGGCAGGTTACATTTCTTTAGTTTTTAATAGTATTCAATTGTCCAATGACACATTGATTATTAATGCTGTAGCGCGTGACACTACAAATGTTGGCAATGCAATTTTGACTTTTGATGAAAAAGGAAATCTACTTTCTAATTATTTTCATCTTGATACTATTAACAACCTCAGTATTGAGAGTTGGGAAATGCCAATGAAGAAAAATAATGGTAGAACTATTATTGGAGGTGGATATTTTGAAGGTCCAAATACTATGAATGGTTATCTTGCAAAATATTTTTTTATGATCAAGTGGATTCAGTAAACTACTATAAATTTTATAGCCCCTTTTTTCCTGAAGCACCATTTATTCTTTCCAGAGATTTTGAAATTGTTGAGGAAAATAATATTGTCGTAATCAGTGAAATACAAGATACCAATTTAAACGTTAAACTCTATCTTTTCAAGATGGATCCTGAGGGAGAAATAGTTTGGTCAAACACATTGGACGCTAATTCAGTTTTTCATGGATGGGATATTGAGCCAACCAATGATGGTGGCTTTATAATAGGTTCGGTCGAAACAAATGCTTATGATCAAGTTATAAATTACCGTTCCAAAAACTTGCTAATAAAAGTAGATAGCCAAGGCATTGAGCAGAACCGGACTATATTACCATGGCAAGATAGCCTGCTTTCCGGAGTCAATGCAATTATTCAAATAAGTGAAGACAATTTAATTATAGGAACTTCCATAGGAACAGAATACCCACTCTTCGATGATCTCTCAAGATTAAAATGGGATCCATTAATTTACAATATCAATACTTCAGCAAATACCATTGATTGGGTGGTAGATTTTAGCCAAAGACGGTTTTTCGATAATCAGCTATATACAATGCTCGCTTGTAAAGACTCTAGTGGTTATGTTGCTTGTGGCCAAGGATTTGATCCTAGACTAGGAGAAATAGGCTCAGACAACACTGGGTATATTGTCAAAGCGTCGATTAATGGCGATTCACTTTGGAGAAGGGATTATACAATTTTGGATTCTCCCTCTAATAGGCATGTCTTCTACGACATGCAAGAAATACAAGATGGCTCTCTAGTGCTTTGCGGCCAAGCCATCGGCACCTTATCCACAGATACTGTTGATATGCCCATACAACAAGGCTGGCTCGTCAAAGTAGATCGACACGGCTGCTTGGTGCCTGGTTGTCACATGTCAACGGTAGACACCTATGACGCTATAAATCCAAAACCGCAACTCCTTCTTTACCCTAATCCCGCTTCTGATTTTTTAAACATCTTTATCCGTAGTACTCCTGAGCAATCCCGTGGCACGTTTCATATTTATGATCTGAGTGGAAAAGAGCTTTTGCAATTTCAGAATAACAATTTGGAGATTACGCATATGATTCCTTTGGATCGTTTTGTGTCAGGTTCATATGTACTCGTGTATGAAGTAGATGGAGAAATAATAGGGGAAGAAATGTTTGTTGTTATGAAGTAACAATTAACACTAACTTTAAGAAAAGATTGAAATGGAGCATTTCAAAATAATATTTATGGTCACTTCCTTCCAAAAAAATTACACCACCGCAACCTCGGCACAGCCCAAAACCCTTGATAAGAATTTTCCAACCGAGCAGCTGCCCGCTCCCTCCAAGCCCTAGGATCCTCACACTCCGAACAAGGCGGCACAAACCCTTGACAGTCTTCAAAGCCAGGGCATTCACCACCTGAACAAGTGGACGGTGGCAGGTTTTCGGTATCGGGTGCCAGAGACTCCTTAACCAATATATTCTTAACAGAGAAAAAAGAAATCAACAAACTAAATTGTTTCAAGAAATTTCGCTTATTCATGGTTTTTGAATCAAAGATCTAACCTAGGATTCTAGAAATCAACTGGCTGCTTGAATTGAGACAAAGCTAGGCTGGGTCTTGAATGAGGAAGTGAGTGAGGGTTCCAGAAAAGGAGTTGACGGACTGACTTGTTTTTAATTTAGAGAGCAAATCATTTTTCTGTTCTAACTCTTTTATCTGATCCAACTTTTGAAGTTCAAGGATTTGAGTTTGAAGTTCTTGGATGGTGTAATCAATAGATTCTGGATGCTTGAGTTTCTGTAGCTCATGTATTTCCTTTCGCATCCGTTCTTTAATGGCGAGGTCGTTCTCCGTTTGAATTAAAGATTGAAGTTCTTTGAGCTTTGCTAATTTTTCTGAAAAAGCGTTCTGCTGATTTTGATGATCTTTTATAGTTGCTGCGAGTTTCCGCTCCAATGTTTTAATTCTGGGATTATTTACTGATTTAATCATCTTCCCATCTTCAGTAATTGCAATTGTCTCCACAAACAAATCCTTCGGATAGTCCGTTTCATAAGCTTTCATCTTTTTATAAAAACCATTTTCGCAGATATTAAAAGCGGTATTAGATTGAATAGAAAGATCTTTAATTCTAAATTGTGATAAGACACTATTTAAACTATCCGCACTTACAGCTTGTAACACTTCCGTTTTAAAAACCAACTCCTTACCAGTATGCTGCGGAATCACCTCCTTAATGAAACAATCCTTTCTATCCAAAAATCTGATCTTATCATTTTCTAATAAAACGATCCTAGATAAAGAAGCTTCAATACAATAACCTTGTCCCTTCATTTCCTCTGTCCCTTTCTGGATGATATAATCCACCAAAAGCAAATCCTTACTTTTATTAAACTCACTTACCAAATGCTTTGGCGTTCCAAAGAAACGATTGTATTGCGTCCAGAATCCATTCTTGATTAATGGCTGCAGAAAAACACCAGACAACAGAAAGAAGCAAAAAATCATTGTCTCTGTGCGAAGATCTCCAGTTTTAAAACGAATCTCTGGATTGCCAGGGAGGACACAAGGATTCTTGAGGAAAGGGTAGAGTAGTGGCACCCCTTGAACAGTCATCATATCCAGAATCAAGTGACTTGTAAAAGCAAGAAAGTAAATCTTTGTGTAGCTATTTTGATCGTAAAAACTATTCTCTAAGATTCCGAAAATAAAAGAGCTTACTAGGAGAGCTATGAAAGAATGCGTAATAGTACGGTGTCCATATCTGCGGTTGATGTATTTCGAGAAAGGCAGAAATACTTTTCCAATCAAAGACTTGGGATAATCGATGTCTGGTAAAAGAGAAGCTATCAATGTTGTAATGATGTAGCTTGGACTAGAAAGGATATTGAGATTGATGAAAGAGCCGAAAAGGCCTGTGATAACTAGGCCTCCGATGAGGTGGTTTGGGGTGGTCATGAGATATCTGGTTAGACGATAAGCAGTTTGAGAGTTGGCCCCTCAATTTTAAACAAATTTCCTTTTCCCAACCCGAAAAATATTCCTAGCAAAAAGCGCAAACATCAAAAACACCCCACCAATCAAACGAAAGGCTCCAGAGTCATCTCCAATCTCTCCAGAGATATAACGCATGACCATCAGGCTAGACAAAATAATAATCAAGACCATAGACAAGTCAAATTCCTGATAGGCTGCAGTATGCCGATAATTCTTAATCACTTCAGTAGAGATATGAGGTTCCTTTTTGTATCGGTTGATCATTTCAATAATAAATAAAGGATTGCCATTGGTGTTTTCGTAGATATGATTTTTGTAAGATTCATAATCCTCAATGCTGTCAATTAGGTCTTTGGAAACCTGGTTGATTAAAGTAATCGCTTCAGGCCTTGGCAACTCCTTCAATTGGATCCGTTCAAAATTAGTTAGAAAAGAAATGTTTGCAATCTTCACCTGACGGGCAGCACATATGATGTGGAAATGATTCTTTAATTTCTCCAATGCATTGACACCGGTAGGAGGGATACGAGAAACATCATCAATGATAATGGTGTACTCTTGTGGCTCAGTTACTTGAATCAATAAATCCGTAATTCGTTTTATAGTCTCTCTGTAAATTAAAGTTTCGATACCATTTTTTTGAAGCTTGGTTTGGAACAGCGTTTTGGCAATGTCTTCTTTGTCTCCGGTGAAAAGATGGAGGAGGGTTCCACCTAGAATTCGTTTGGTGGAAGACATGTCTCCGATGCGGATGGTTTTACCGATGTTGTAATTATCTAATAGATGGCTCTTACCAATTCCTTGCGGACCAGTGATCAAGATATTGATCTTCTTAGTTCCAAGATCTGCCAATTGCTTTAATTCCTCTTTTCTGCCAACATGAAAATCAGTCATACCATTTTCGATAGGAATTATATGAATAGGTTTTCTTGGGGATAGTTTTTGTTTGAGCTGCTCGATCCATGATAACTTGTCTATCGAAGCAATGGCTTCTTTCATTTGATTTTGAGCGACGTGGGTGTAGATTTCTGTGGTGGCAATGTTCTTATGACCTAAAAATTCTTTAGCGATTCGGAGATCATTGCCTTCATTTACGATTCTAGTCGCAAAGGTATGGCGTAAAGCATGTGGGTAGACCGTTCCATTGGATATCTTTTTGACTTTGCGCCAGACTTGTTTGCGGGAAAGATGAAGCTGCTTGGATTGCGAAGAAGGAGGAAATAAATAAGCGTCCGGATCTTTTTGTTTTAGGGTTTGCCAGTAAGTGCTTAATGCGTCGAGGAGGCGATTGGTCATAGGGATTTGGCGAGTGCGAGCTTTGTCTAGTTTTCGTTTTTTTAGAGATTTAACTAAGACGTAGTTTTCTAGAAAATTGAAATCTTTTAGTTGTAGACGGACTACCTCTGTGACTCGTAGGCCGCAGTCGAGCATTAGGAGGATTAAGACTCGGTATTTTTTGGAGTGGCAAGATTCGAGTAAAAGTAACTGCTGCTTTTTGGAAAGAAATTTTGGAGTATGACGGTTCTTGGACATGTAGAGTAGACTGTGACTTTACAATTTAGGAAACCTAATTAATATTGGGGTAGATTTTTAGTACTGATTCAAAAAGAAATATAATATTTAGGTAAATGAGGATGTTGGATTGCCAGACTGGGTCCATGAAACTTGTTGCGAGAAATACCTATCCAATACAAAATTGATTTAAGTTTTCATTTTTTTTGCTTCTAAAGATTCTATCTCTTCCCAAGGTGTCCGTCTTTCTACTTTCTGTTATTTGTTGAAGCTAAGATAAGTTCTTTTTATACATCGGGAAGGCACGTTCGATCGGATCGAAAGTAACATTTAGATTTATATATTGGCAGGAAAATATTAGAGAATTCAATCCATTTTTGAAATGAAATAATAGAATATTAAAAACAATCTTTCCTTCAAAGAGTTTTTCGCGTTGGATATAACAATATATTTGTTTTCATTATAGAGGTTAGTTTTGATGTAGTTATGCATAGGGAATAAATATATTTAACAAAATACTTGCATCAAGCGATATTGCCCCTTACTTTTGTTATCGTTCTTAATAATGAACAAGAAACAACAAACACTTCTTTAGGTGACATTCCGTTATCTACAAAATCAAAAACGTAAACTTGAACATTTCTGACTGTCCATACTGGACAGTTTCCCAAACTTTTATACACATCTGTTACTACTTTCTTTGTTTAAAAGCCAAAAGCTTTTAGCAAATGGTATTTCCCCTTGTCAATCGTGAATATATCAAAACAACTTATTTTATGATTCAAAGAATTACGTTCTTTAAGAATCCCCCCAAATTAATTTTTAGTACCTTATTTTTTATATTTATTGCGTCTTTTGTTTTAGCACAGAATCCAATTTATAATGTTGAGCTAAATAACATAAATACCAATCAAGTTCAATCGAATGGGGGTGGACAATTTACTCTTCTTTCCCCTTCTGCATGGCCATCTTGTAACACAGGAAATACAAGTAGTTATGCAATAGAATTTCAGATTCCTCAAGCACTTACCAACGGAGATCAATTTAGGGTGGGTCTTATCCCCGGAGATTTTACAGAATTTTCTTGGACTCCCAATTCGGACTTATTATATGCATTCCATATTGAAAACAACAATTATTCTTACTATGGATATGGAGGAACTTGGCTTGGGTTTGCAAGCATGAATTATAATAACAATCCTACTTTTAAAATCGAAGTAAATAGTGGACAGGTTGCTTTATATGTAGACGGAGTTCAAGTGTATACAGAACCATTAAATTCATCTATAACAGCAAATCAATTAAAACTTGGAATTACAATTGGAGTAGCTGCATCAAGTGGTGGAATTCCAATCGTTTTAAAAGCCTCTGCGGCAGCGGATTGTAGTGGAGGAGGACCTGGTAACAATTGTAGTTTATCGGATGCTGGCCTTGAAGTTAATTGTAATGATAACGGTACACCAACTGACCCAAGCGATGATCGTTTTACAATTTCTTTGAATCCTCAAGGGGCTAATTTAGCTAGCACTTATAACATCAGTGGCGACATTATAATAAATGGATACAACTATGGTAGCCCGTCAATAATCGATGCATTTTATCCTATATCAGATGGAGTAAAAAACATTACAATTGTTGATTCGGACGATCCTTCTTGTAGCCTTTCTTTAGTAGTAACTCCACCTTCTCCTTGTTCAAATAATCAACCGCCCGGAAATGGTGGCACCTTAACATGGGAAACATTTGGAAATTCACAAACTACAGTTAATGGCAATACCTATACAGATGCTTCAGGATATACAAACGAAGGTATCCAAAGTTGTGATTATTTAGAAATAGGTTCAGATGGACATATTGAATTTGAATTACTAGAAAATCCTACAGGTTCTCATTTTCGAATTGGGCTAGGGTACCAAAGTAATTCTATTGTAAGTTTTGATCAATTGAAATACTGTATTGGAATCAATTCTTATTCGCAGTATAGTTTATATGCGAATGGAGGATGGATAGCAGGAGGAATTGCTAATAATGGTGATATCTACAAAATTGAAATTAACCAAACAAATGGTATAATTACCTATTATCAAAACAACCAAGTCATATTTTCTCTATCTGCATCTGGAATAACAAATGACCTATATGGAACAGCTATTTTTATCACTACCCCTATTGATGGAATTGATTTAGAGGCAAGAGCTTCTTTTGGTTGTGATGGAAATCCGACTAACAACATTTGCAATATAACAGATGCAGGAGTAGAAGTGACGTGTATCGACAATGGAACACCAAATGATACAAGCGATGATCGATTTACTATTTCCCTTAATCCACTGGGTTCCGATTTGGCTAACTCTTACAGTGTTAGCGGTGATATATCTGCCAGTGGACTGACATATGGAAACGCTATTCAAATTGGTGGGACGTTCTTGATTGCTGATGGTTCTAAAAGTATTATCCTTATTGATGACAACGATCCATCTTGTCAATTTTCTGTGGATGCTGTAGCTCCTACACCTTGTTCAAGTAATCAACCTGGAAGTAATAGCGCATTTGATTGGATAAATATTGGAGACACGGATATCACTGAAAACAATGATGCTTATTCTGGTACCAATTGGGCCACGATTCTATTAAGTTGTAATGAAATTGATGGGACAGATGGATGGACTGAAGTTACTTTGAATTCACTTCCTTCGGGAACCTACCAGTTTAGATTTGGGTTGACTGAAAGTAATGTAGCGTTCTCTGGTTGGGAAAGTTTTGAATATGCTTTTGGGTTTTCTTCGGAATCGTCTGCTTCAAACCTATATGGAAATAATGGAACAGGTGCTGAATGGATTGGATATATAAGCAATAGTCTCCAAAATGGCAATACTTTTCGTATGGAAATTAGTGAAGGAAAGGTCAAGTTTTATTTGAATGGTAATTTTCAAACTGAAATTAATTCTACTCACAATTCAAGTACACTTCGAGCAACTATGATGATTGTTCAAAATACCAATGAAGGAATAGGATTGAGTTTCGATGCATCTGAATCGTGTGGAACGACTTCAACAGATTGTAACTATGTTGGAACTGGAAGCTTTTTATATCCTGGTGACCTAATGTTTGCAGCATTTGATAATTATGTGAATGATGAAACTGACATAGTTTCAGTTGTCGCAAGGAACACAATTCAACCCGGTACAAAATTCATAATCTCAAATGCAAGATACGAATCAGAAAGATGGTTTTCTCCTCATGGAATCAGAAATGGAAATATTTCAGCCCAAGAGATTCAATATATTGGAACTCAACCTTTACAAATAGGAGCAACAATTAGTTTTGAGCTTCCCGCTTCAGGAATGGGTGATGATCTACTGGCAACTAACTTTAGAGTTGATGAAACCCCTACCGAGGAGTTTTGTGTAAGCAATGTCGGTAATACAGAAGACCCCTTAATTAATATAAGTACTACCATGGGGCCAGAATCAATCTTTTTAATGCAAGGGTATTGGTCTTTTAATCAAGCATATGGAAGTTTCCATGGAAGGGTACTTTCCGGATTAACAGATGGAGGAGTTTGGGGGGATGTACCTTCAGATATTGAGTGTTTTGAAATTCAAGCTCATACGATTCCCGGTTCACATTGTCCTTATTATGCCAATTCCAATGGCACTGATTTGCAATTGGACGCTATTTCAAATTTCGCTCTTTGGAATACTAACGGATGTGGAGTCGGTGATGACTTGAGCCAAACTGGCTACCGTGAAGCATCAGAAGAAAATATAACAGAATACAATTACAAGAAACCATTATTACGTACTTATCCAAACCCATTTTTTCAACAAGCTACTGTCGAGTTTTCACTACCCGAATGGTCTGAAGTTGATATTCAAGTATATGATTTAGCAGGTAGACTTGTAAATCTTTTAGTACCCAATCAGATGTATGAAAAAGGTACCCATACGGTCACCTTACCTGCTGAAGATTGGGCACCCGGTATATACACTGTTTTAATGAAAAGTAATAACACCGTTTTAACAGATCGTATCATATTAATAAGAGATTAGTCTTCAATCCTAAATCAATAGATACCTCCTCATCTAATAAAAAATATTCTAAATCAAACGTATAATGAGAATTATATCTATAATATTAATATCAATTTTATTCCAGGTTTGGGCTTTTGGACAGGAACAGATTTCTGTCCCGACGCCTACGCAAAATATTGTTCCACCAAGTCCTACTGCTGCAGCACTAGGAAAATATGGAGAAATTCCTGTTGGGCATTATACTGGAATTCCAAACATATCTGTACCACTTTGTAATTTAAGCGGTAAACAATTATCCGTTCCTATTTCAATGAGTTATCATGCTTCAGGAATCAAAGTAGATGAAGTAGCTAGTTGGGTTGGGTTAGGTTGGTCTTTAACCGCAGGTGGTGTAATATCCAAAAGTGTAAGAGGATTGGATGATGGTGCAGGATTAGGGTATAATAATAATCCAGTTTTGGGAGACATCGAAGACGGCGTACTTGATTTCTTTAATAATCCTGATTGGATTGAGAACATGGCAAATGGAATTGCTGATGGAGAGATCGATGTTTATCATTTTAATTTTTCAGGTTATTCAGGAAAATTTGTGATTGACAAACAAAATCAAGTACATACCATACCTTATCAAGATATTAGAATTGAACCTCAAGGTCAAAATGGTTTTATTGTGACTACACCGGACGGGAATCGATTTGTTTTTGAAGAAGAAGAAACGACTTCCTCTTCTTCCGATTGTCTTGGATCATCCTCTCCACCGGAATCAACTCATATCTCAGCTTGGTATTTGTCCAGAATTGAACATGGAAATACCAACGATGTTATTACTTTTAATTATATGGAAGAAGGAGTAGTTTCCTATGCCACTGGTAAATCTCAAACAGAATATTTTGATGGTTTGATAGGAGGTACTTGTAAAACAGCACCGGAAGATTCTGATTGTACAAATTCAACAATTACGAATACCAAGAAAATCAGCAGCATAGTTTCTGCATATGGTAAAATTGAATTTAATAGTAGTGGAGGGAGGCAAGACGAAGGAGCCAATAAACTAGATGAAATTTTAGTTTATGGAGCAGATCTTAATACCGTATTAAAGAAATGGACTTTTGGTTATGATTATTTTGTTTCTGGAAGCGGAGCAAGCCCTTTGGATAAAAGACTTAAACTCGCTTCAATACAAGAATTGCCAGGAAACCCTGCTAATACGAATTTAAAACCACCTTACCAGTTCAACTATTTAGATGAGATAAATGACGATTGGAAACTACCGAGCAGGTTAAGTTTCGCTCAGGATCATTGGGGGTTTTATAATGGAGCAGATGGGAATACTTCGCTTTTACCTACTGGAGTATTTGTTGACCGAAGTTATGATGGAGCGAATAGATCTACGAATGAAGTGAATACTTTGGCAGGAATGTTAAATAAAATAACGTACCCAACAGGTGGATACACTGAATTTGAATTTGAGGCTAATAGTATCTCTCTAAGTCAAAGTCTGGCCGATATTTTTACTTCCTCGTCTTCTTACCAAGAAAGAGCTGTATCAGTAGACGCTACCTATTCTGGAGGCCCTGTTACTGAATCAACAACTTTTACTTTAAATCAAGGCGTTTATGTGACAGTGGTTATTGTTGGAAATAATGTTGATCCTGCATTAGAATGGAATGGCAGTGTTGAATTAGTAAATGAAGATGGACAAAGTTTCTGCGATCCAGGTTTTAATCAACCTGGTGTCCCATGTGGAGCCAATGTCGATAATACTGGAGCTAGCCAATCGATTTACTTTCTTCCAGAGGGAACTTACACGATGACTGCAACTGCTTCAATTTCAGGAGAAAGTAGTCAATTCGATTTGTCTTGGGAGGAGCATGTTAGAACAACCAATGTAGCCTCTCAGAACGACTTAGTAGAAATACCAGTAGGAGGAGCTAGAATAAAAAGAATTACCAATTTTGATGGTGAAAAAGAAACCATTAAAAGGTATAGTTATCAAAAACATCAACAACAAGATGAATCTAGTGGAGAAACGATTTCTTTTCCTAATTATGGATTTACGCATGGAGAATACAGATCAACTTTTACAGGAGATCAATGCCCAGACCAAGAGTGTTTTTTTAGAGCATTGTCTTCCAGTAGTAAAGCAGCATTAGGTACTTCGCAAGGAAGCCATGTCAATTATACTGAAGTAACGGTCTATTATGGTGAAAACGGTGAGGCGGGTAAATCAGAATATAAATATACTTATGCGGATGACAAAGGAGGAACAGGCTATCCATACAGCAATCAAACCAGTTACGATTGGAAAAGAGGACACCTCTTGGTACAAAGAGATTATGAAGCAGATAATCCGAATCCAATTCATACAGTTTCAAATACCTACGATTTTAGAGAAGATGAAACGTTGAATAATAATTCGATTACCAGTTTAAAAATAGGTTGGAAGTTGCAAGGAGATAATTGTGTTTATACTTCAAGTTGGACTTGTTCGCCAGAAGATGTAACAACCGTTTATCTAGGAAATTGTGAAGGACCTAATGTGGTAATTTTTGGAGGGAGTTATTTGAACCCTAATCGTTGTGATACTATAGCATTTCATCCTTGCTTTGAAAAGCTAGAAGGCACAGTTATCAATAATACCCAATTTGAAAATCGTTTCTCTTACAGGACTTTTGAAACTATCTCTCAATGGATGCAACTCACGAGTACAACTGAAGTAACAGACGGTGTTTCAGTCACCACTAATTTTGAGTATGATGATCAAGGTAGACATACTTTACCAGTTAGCACTATAATGGCTAATAGTGATGGAAAGGTTTATGATACCAGAATGACTTATACAGCAGATGCAATTGACCAAAACCTTCCGCTAGCAAATGAAATGAATGGAAGGTTTATGATTTATACTCCTTTCAAACAAGAACTATTTGTAGATAACGCATTGCAAAGGGGAGTCCTGACGGAATATCAAAACTTCAATGGAAAATATCTTCCTAAAAAATATCTAGAACTTTTAAATGACAATACAACTGTTGAAAGAGGAGTTATTTCAAATTATGACATTGATGGGTATATACTTGGATACAAGTACATGGACTTTCCAGAAGAAGTTTACAGTTGGGAGAATGGATTGGTAAAAACCAAAACTTATGGAAGTTGGGTCAATAGTTATGACTATTATCCAGCAAGTCGATTGGTTCAAAGTATCACAGAAATCGATGGCCAGATCGTAACATTTAATTATGATGGTTACCAAAGATTATTATCGAATTCAGCTAGATTTGGCAATGTCTCAAATTCCTTTGAATATATATATGGATCAGAAAATTTAATCCGCAGTACAACAACAACTAATGATGCTCCAGAGCAAGTTAATATTCAGTATTTTGATGCTTTGGGAAGACCAGTGAAATCAGTAATTAACGGAGTCGTCAAAAATGAAACTATATATGATAATCTTGGGAGAGTAGACAAACAAACATATCTTCCAGGGAATTTTACTCAAATGGTTTATGACAATTCACCACTTAATAGAATCAAGGAACAAATCTTTCCTGATGGTTCTTCAACTTTAACTTCATATGGAGGTATTGGAGGATATTTCAATGTTGTCAATACAGATGAAAATGGAAATTCAACCGAGACACAAACTGATAAGTTAGGTAGAATTTTCAAAATTATAAATCCACTTGGAGATGAAATGACTTATGCTTACGATAATAGAAGCAATCTACTAACGGTCACACCACCTGACGGAGGAGCTGCAGGAGTGTATAATTATACTTATGACAACAGGAATAGATTGAGAACAAAGCAAATTCCTGGCACCACTGGTGACCACGTTTACAACTACTTTGATGAAACTGATTTGATGCGAAGTACGACAGATCCAAATGGTACAACAGTCCACATGAAATATGATATTTATGGAAGAGAGACTACAAGACATCTAAATAGTGAAAGCGGAAACACAATTTCAGCACAAAGGTATGATGAAGGTGGAATTCCTATCAATATTGGAAAACTTACCAGTTCAAGTATTTGGGTGTTAAACGGAAATAATCCGAATGAAGAATTGGTCACCACCTTCGATTACGATAGCTACGGTAGAGTTGGTGAAACAACTTCAGAAAATCATGTTGGTGGATTGGATGTTGTGACAAACTCTTATAATGATCTAGACTGGATGTTAGGTATGACAAGGGCCCACAGTTCAAGTTTTACCAGTTCACTTAATATCGCACAGCAATATACTTATGATGTTTTTGGAAGAAAATTAACTTCGACTCATCAAATCAATGGAGGGACATTGGTTCAGTTAAGTGATAACTCTTATAATGATAGAGATCAATTAATTGAAAAAAATATTGGAGGTGGATTACAAAGCTGTGATTACCGGTATAATAATAGAGGCTGGCTGACCCATATGAACCAACCTACACACCTATTTGGAGAAGTCAACAATCTTTCAGATTTGTGCGTTGAACCTAGTTTTATAGATTCCGATGAATTTATTTCAGAAAGTAGTATTGTAAATACAGAGCAATTAACACTTGAAGAATTATTGACAAGAAGATTTGAGCCAAACCTTACGGTAGGGGAGTATGACGTATGTCAGAGTCCTTGTATCCCAGATTGCAATGGAGCTATTCCAAATGTTGAGGCATTACTAAATGCTCTTGAAGATAAGTATTTGGTTGGGGTGAATTCTGCAGGTTGTGAGATTGATGAAATTACCAATTCAAATAATACCGGATTTGCCTTGTATTTAATCACCCTTTGCAATGGAGAAAGATATTATACCTTCTCTTCAGATTGGGATGAATCGCTGGTTAGCGGAGGTACAACTATTACAACTGTGATCAATAATGTTGCAATTGGAAATACATACGATATAAACTTACCAAATGGAGAAAGTAGAGCGGTAACCCACGATGAGTTGGTATGGATGGTAGCTAATCAAGAACCATTTATAGTCCCAACCGGAATTGCTTGCAATGCTGGTTGCGCCAATATATCTGTACCGGAATGTGACGCAAGTGAACAATGGGAATATATCCATAGCTTAAAAGACGATCCTATTCTGGCAAGTGATGTAGATGCAGGGGCAATCTTAACAAGAGTAGTTTTATGTGATGGTTCAGAGGTCTATTTATTGGAGAGTGAATTGGCGAATCTTCCTGGTGAACATACTGTATTACAGACCGTTGATTTGGACGAGCCTACTTACGAGACTGAAACTACCATTGATGAAGCAGATAGAAATGATCTATTTCATTTACAATTGAACTATGGAGATCTTACAACAAGTTTTGGTAATTATAAAAACGGAAATATTTCACAAATGCGATGGCAAGTTGCCGGAAGAGATCTGCAAAATTATACCTATCAGTATGATGCCCTGGATCGTATTAAGACTGCTGAATATTCCGATCTATCTGTCAATGCACAAGGGAGAATACAAAAGTCCACTACCAATAGCTTTGGAGTCTACGGAATCAGCTATGATCCTATTGGGAATATCAAAACTTTGAATAGAAGAGGATTATACAAGCAAGAGAATTGTTGGGCTCCGGTAGAAATAGATCAGATGGTTTATTCATACAATGGAAGTAGGTTACAAAATATAAATGATGGAGTAAGCAATCAAGATCATAGAGCCTTAGGGTTTGATTCAAGAGGAAATAGTGGAACATATGGATACGATTCCAATGGAAATATGACTTCAGATCCTTATAAACAACTAGAGATTGCATATAATTTTATAAATTTACCTTATCGTATACAAAATACTGCCAACACTGCTCAAAATATAACCTTTGTATACAATGCGGGTGGAACGAAGCTGCGAAAAACAGTTACTGGAGGAGACAATCCTTGTAGCATAGATTACGTTGGAGGTATAGAATATAGAGATGGTGCAATCGAAGCGATTTACCATGAGGGGGGCAGAGCATTTAGTACTGGCGAAGGCAATTTTAGATATGAATACACGATTCAAGATCATTTAGGAAATGCCCGACTCCAGTTTGCCGATCTAAACGAAGACGGTAATATTGATAAAGAGACAGAAATCTTACAGGAAAACCATTACTATCCTTTTGGATTGGCAATGAAAGGTCCGTGGATACCTACTGCTGGTGAAGAGAATAAATATCAGTATAATGGTAAGGAGTTGCAGGAAGATTTTGGGTTGAACTGGATTGATTATGGGGCTAGGTTTTATGATCCGAGTATTGGGAGGTGGCATAGTGTGGATCCGTTGGCGGAAAAATATTCATCGATATCACCATATGCTTATGTTGTAAATAATCCATTGAAATTTATTGACCCGGACGGTAAAAGAGTAAAGTATGCAAAAGATGATAAAACTAGAGCTGACAAAAGAAAAATTAAAAATCAAATTAGAAATTTAAGAAGGAATTCTGAAACGTTTAATAATATGTATAAAATACTTAAGAAAGATAAGATTCATACACATACTATTAGATCCGTAGATGAAAACAATCTTGGAAGTTCTGATGATGGTACTTCATACAATGAAACAAAGGGTGAACAATCTACAGCAGGTAATTCATCAGAGATTGGAATTAATTTGGGCCAAAACGAGATTGAAGGAGATCAAGTCCCAAACTCAGTAATTATGGGACATGAATTTGCTCATGCCTTTAGAGATAATCAAGGTTTGGTTAGATTATCTAAAATTGATGGAACACAAAGTCTTGGAGATCGACTTCACGCCCAAAAAATTCAAGGAGCAGAAATAAGAGCAGAAGAAGAAGTGGCTGCATCTATCATTGAAAATAAAATACGAAATGAACTTGATCCGTCGGGAAAAATAATTCCTAGGAGAAGTAAGTATTCTAATCTTGAAAAATGGTATAGATCAATTGAAATGGTTGATGGAAAAATGACCCCAACATTAAAAGTGTATCAGTATGATGAATTAATCCCAAAAGAATAATATGAAAAACAAAAGAATAATATGAAAGTAGTTATATATATAATGTTGATGTTATTGATATTAAGTTGTTCGCATAAGCCTCAAAATTCTAATAAAGAATATGAAAAGTTTTTTTGCGAACTAGAAGAAGTCGAATTTGCTTTGGATGCCTCTTTTGATAAGTATACTCTATACGAAAGTTTCAAAAAATCAGAGCATAAAATTGATGTTATTTCAATGTCATTTAAACCTGGGAGTAAAAATTATAAAATTAAAAGAACATACTTAGAAGGAGATTTTCTTATAACAGAAATTTCAAAAACAGATAGAGGTAACAAGCTTGAATCGAATAAAGAAAAAATTGATTTTGATCAAGAAAAAATATTTAAATTGATTGATTCAATATCAAGAAAATCTTTTATGAGTTTTTGTAACAATAGGGTTACCTCGTCAGTATCAGAGTCTTATTTTATCAAAAAAAATGGTAAAGAATTATTCAAATGTCAACTTACCTCTGGTAGAATAGAGTTTTTAACTCAAAAGTCAAAAACGAAAATCAAGGATGGAATAGACATTTTAAAAGCTTTTGGGTATGATTTATAAGCTTATGAGGCAGCGCTAAAGTCTTTTGTCGTCCGCGCTAGTTTAGTTCCCTAAGCTGTAACTATGTGTTCGCTAGTTTAGTTCTGTGAACTAGAAACGACATCCTATATAACAAAAAAGAAAAGCCTTATCCAATCCGGATGAGGCTTTTTTGTTTATGAATCGAGTATTTTATCAATGACTAACAGCGATGAAAAAGCGCGTCTGCGTTAGTTATTGATAAAAGGCTTAGCCGGATTTTGGGGTGGTGATTGAACCTCAACTATACGTCCTATCGTTTTTGTTATTTTACTATCTATCTATTTTTATTTGTTTTAAGGATTGGAGGTTGGAGCCAGAACTTGGTAGAGCTGCTGCAAGTCTCGACGGTCAGAGTGACTGCTGTGCATTGTAGGTTGTGTTAGCAATAGAGGAGGAGAAAGCAGTTCCAAATAAAACTGATTTCAATTTGATTTCTACCATTAGGTACTAAAATAATAATTTGATCCAAAATAAGTTTTAAACGTTTTATTGTGAAAGATTAAAAAGAGTAGTAACATTCGTCAATTCGAGAGAAAAATATTTTACTTTCAATAGTTGTTATTTTTTAAACTAATTTACTCAAACAACTTTCCCATCGCATCATCCAAACTCTGGTCATCAAAATTTGATAAATAAGCTTCCGTTATACTTATACTAGAATGCCCTAAAGCCTTACTAATATCATAAATACTCATGCCGGTCTGTCTTGCATAGTCAGCGAAAGAATGCCTGGCTACATGCGAAGTTATTTTCTTAGGAATTTCAGCGAGGGCCGCAATCTTCTTAAGATTGTTATTGATCACAGCTGCTTGAGAAGCCAATTGTTGCATGCGAAATTTCTCGATTGAATAATCTACATCACTTTTGAAAAAAGGAAATATATAATCGCTGGGCTTCGCTTTCTTTTTACGGTAAAGTGAAATAATTTCTTTGGAAGGATGGACCAATTTCATTCTGCGAAACCTTTTGGTTTTTCCCATTTGATAATTTAAAGTATCCGTAATGTTTTCCCATTTCAATTGGATTAGATCACCAACCCGTATACCTGCACAATAGAAGGAAAATAGAAATGCATTTCTGACATGAAATATTTTTTTATTATCAGGAAGATCTAATCCTGCAATCTTTTTTATTTCATCCATTGACAACCTCTCCTTAATTGTTGGTACCGTTTTTAGTTTGAATCTAAAAAAAGGATTTTTCTCTTGAGGGAAACGATCTTCTCGAATTGCGATGTATAAAAGAGCTCTTAATGTTTTTAGATTAGTATGAACGGTGTTGGGGTGATTTCCAATGCTTATGAGGTGGGCTTGATAATCGTGTAGAAATGCAACGGTGAAGTCGTCAAATGTAAAAGGCTTCCCGTCCAAAAATGTGACTAGTTTATTGATGATAGCGGTATACCTTATTGACGTTCTGATTTGCCCGAGTTTATTCCACCGTTCAATTTGTAAATTACCAAATGCAATAAAACTCTCTGCAGGTTTTTTTTCGAGTTCATATTTTAATTTATTTCTGCTAATTATCAGTCCTGCTGAATCAAGATCCAAAGCATATGCATGTGCCTCTGATAACTTTTTTGAAATAAAATTATTGACCCTAGAAGAGTTGGGAAAACATTTTTTAACTCTTTGGCTTTTGTGATCCCAATCTTTATCCGGATCGACTTCTATGCCTAATGAAATATATTTGGGTTTCCTATTTTGGGTAATTCTTATATATAGGTTTCGGGAATCCTGTTGGGTGGATTTGTTTTTATAAAGTACCAATCTAACATTCGTCATATTCACAAGTTTTAGCTATATTGCAATATATAACTAATTCGTGAATTTTACTTCAACATACCTTAAACAAATTAGTGTTTTTAATGCGTTTTTATGCTTTTTGTTACATGTTAATTATATTTATGTAATTGATAATGAGCATAATAAATAATTTGAATACATTTAACTGTTGTGCGATCATAACCCTACGGGCTGCGAATTAATTAAAACTAGCTCTTGTAAATCAATGATTTGCGAGAGCTTTTTTTATGTGGGTAAAACATTCCCAAACGAACTATGCGTTTTTTCCAATTGCATCTACATTCAATTCTGTAACTTTTTCACTATTCAGCTTAATCATTCGACTCAAAATATAACGTGGAGATTGGCAGAGACTGCCTTCTTCTTGCTTTTAATTACTGCAAAGAAATTTGAATTTGATAGGGTATTTTAAAGCCTTCCGACAGGTAATCCTTTTCTATTAAGATTATTCAATAATTCTAGAAGTCTTTACTTATCTTGTTT
>CALIAG010000243.1 GCA_938041325.1 uncultured Saprospiraceae bacterium
ATTTTTAAATGAGCACCATAAGCATCCCTGTTACTGGCAATCCCTTCTAATTTTATTTTCAACCAATTCTGATCATTCCCATTCTCATTTTCGTAAAAAAGAACATCCTGAACTTCATCGCCAGAAGTATGTTGATTTACATTTACAATTATAAAATCAAGATCACCATCGTTGTCAAAATCCGAATATGCGAAGCCTCTTCCCCGACCTGTGTCATCGAGGTTCGAATCCAAAGCTTTTTCTTCGAAAGAAGTTCCATTATTGATAAACAAACGGTTCTCATTTAATTCATTTGTTTCTATAAAAAGGGATGCGGGGACATAACCATTGCAAACAAACAGATCCAAATCTGTGTCATTATCCACATCAATCATAGCGGTTCCCCAACTCGTGGAAAGCAAACCTTCATTTCCTGCATAAGTGTCTTCCGTTCCCGTTTCAGTTGTAAAATCAACAAAGGTATTGTTTCCATTATTTTTTAAAAATACATTTCGGCCCAAGTTGGTGATGTAGTAATCCAGGTCTTCATCTTGATCAAAATCACCGGTGGCGATTCCCATTCCGTAAAGTCCAACATCCATTCCTGTTGCTTGGCTTTTATTTTCGAATGCTTGCCCAATTTCGACGTTTTCGTACAAGGCGTTTGGGGTAACCCATTCTCCAAAATCATTGGCGACTAACAAATCCGCATCTCCGTCCAAATCATAATCTGTAAAAGTGCTTGCCAGTGCACAACCTTGATTCGCAACTCCATATTCCGTAGCCTTTTCCTCAAAGGTCCAATCGCCATTGTTAATAAATAAGCGATTTTTAAAACAGTCGTGATCAAAACCAACTACTGCTCCACCTGCTCCATATATGTTGTTGATATTTTGAATATAAAAAGCGAAATAAACATCCAGGAATCCGTCTTGGTTCACATCGCCAATCGTTGCAGCATGACATTGACCTTCATAAATATTCAAGCCAGCTGATTCGGAAATTTCTGTAAAGGTGCCATTCCCATTATTTTTAAAAAGCAAAGGATGAAAACCGATATGAGGAAGAACGACAACATCCCGATATCCGTCGTTGTCTAAATCTCCCGTAATGACTCCAGAGGTTACGTGATTATTGGTAAGTGATAAACCCGCTTCTGTTCCTATTTCAGTAAAGGTGCCGTTTCCATTATTTTCATACAATACATCTTGATTCAAGCCTCCAACAATCCATAAGTCTTCATCTCCATCATTGTCATAATCAAAAAAAGCAGCTCCACCTCCCATGTAACTCACACTCAAATAGTGGTGATCAACACCAATATCTTGAGCTACATTTTTACAATCAATTTGAGCACTAGATTCAAATGAAAAGAAAAACAAAAGCAGTGAAAGCATTCGAATACATTGACTAAGCTTCCATTGCTTGGCAATAAAGTTTGAAAAAAAACCTATGGTATCTTTGTGTTTACCAGAGGTCATTTTGAATTAAATTTGAATTGAGTTGAATTTCTTTTTCCGGTAAGAAAAAGACCAATTTAAACCTTGCTTCGTCCCAGGGGTAACCACCAATAGAACGTTCCAATCTTTTTAAGTTGTGTAAATTATCCCCTTCCATAGAAAGTTCTAATGTTCTATCCAAGTATATCTTTTCTAGTAAGTCATTTTTATCTGTATAATCTGTTTCGGTATTTCCTGCTCTTTCTCTCAAGCGATTTAAGTCAGCCAGGGCGTTATCCAATTCCCCTTTATTCGCTCTGCATTCCGCCCGAATCAAATACATTTCTGGTAAACGAATGTAAGGTAAGTTCATATCCCGATCATCGTATTTGTGAACTGCGCGCGCTGTCATAAAATCTTCATGCAAAACAGTCAATCGTAAATCGTTGTTTCCATTAGAACTTAAAACAGGCCAGAAAGAATCTGATACAGAAAGCTGAACAGCATTGCTATTCAAACTAAAGATGTCGAATAAATTACTTGCAGCACGGTCAGTAGCGATCCCTTGAAAAGTAAAAATATTCTCTGTAGAAATTGTCGTGCTAAATGATGCGCCAACATCTCCATCGGTTAAAGAAAATTTCCCACTATTGATGACTTGATTTGCATAGTCGGCTGCATTGTCATAATCCTTGTATTCAAAATATACGCGAGCGAGTAGCGCGCGAACCGCCCAAATATTTGCTCGACCATTATTACTTTCTACTGAGGTCAACAATTCCTCTGCAGCTTTCAAGTCTGCAATCGCTTGAGCTTTCACTTCATCTATTGTAGCTCGTATCGGTTTGTCATCCGCATTAAATGGAGTAGTGAGAATAGGAACAGAAAGCCCATTTTGAGGTTGTCCAAAAAACCTGTTGAGGACAAAGTAAACCATTCCTCTGAGATATAAAGCTTCTCCTAGCAAGCGATCCTTATCTGCTTTTATTTGGCCATTGGCTTCTTCTATATTCGGAATTGCTTCGATTACATTGTTCGTCAAATCCATTGCCCGATAAGACAAGGTCCATAAGTAATTGGCCACGTTATAAACGTCTGACCAAACTTCATGACGCAGTGCTTTTGAATAGTTGGTATTGCCCAATGCATTGACTTCTTTCACATTACCCGCTAAAACTTCGGAGAACACATATTGTCGTTCTACCCAGTCAGAATGCAAGGTACTATAGGCTCCATTAATCCCGGCTTCAATCCCTTGAATATTATCAAAAGCCACGGCACTTGATAAACTCGTTTCTGGTTCCAAATCGAGAAAGTCGCTACAGGCTGAAAAGCTAAATAGGATTGCAATCAAAGCGAATTGCTTGATTAGCTTTTGGATTTTATTTTTATGGTTGATGTATTTCATCATTTATTTTTTTTGTGGAACTACAGCTTTTATTTTAATGGCTTATTTGTCTATAATTCTCACTGATATCTTTTTAGGTTTCGCACCTACCGCGCTTAGACCATTACTGTACTTTTTTTCTTTAAAGATTTCACTCCTCTGGAGTTTGGATTATTTTGCGGTTACTGTATTTCATTTGTTTAAAAGTTGACATTAATTCCAAAAGAAACAGATTTTGCTTGAGGAGAAGGCAACCAAGATTTTCCTTGGTTTGCATTTCCAGCTTCATCGCGGTTGTATTCTGGATCCCAGCCTGGGTACGAACTGAAGGTTGCCAAATTCGATCCTTTTGCATAAATTCTAAAACTTCCCAATCCCCATTTTTTCATAAGAGAAGAAGGAAGGTTGTAACCAATGCTTAGATTTTTCATTCGCACAAAACTTGCATCACGCATCACTCGCGTACTGACCCAACTGCGGTTGGGAGCCAACCAAGTCAATCGTTGCATTTCTGTTTGATCTCCATCTTGTTGCCAACGGTCTACAGCAGAAGACCACATGTTCCAACCATAACCAAATCCTGAAAACTGAAAACGTTGTTCACTGTTTTCCAAGTCATGTCCACTTGCAAAAGTAAAGAGCAGATTCAAATCGAAATTTTTCCAGGTTACGGAATTATTTAATCCTCCTGTCCAAACGGGATTTGGGTTTCCAGAAAATATTTGATCGTTAGGGTTGTAGATATTAGTGGTTTCACCAAACTGATTGGTAAATAATTCTTCTCCGCCTCTCACTTGTATTTCTACCGGATCTCCAGAGTCTGGATCAGTCACCATCAAAGTCATATCCGATGCTGCAATACCTGCCCAGGGCACACTAAA
>CALIAG010000244.1 GCA_938041325.1 uncultured Saprospiraceae bacterium
CCAAACCAAATCTGGCGGAGTATGAGCAGGCAACTTATTCAATGCTTTAGATAAAACGGCATCCCGATCTTCTTTTTCAAGACTATTTTCAATCTTATTCCAAAGAAAATCAGGTGCAGTATACTCGGGTAAATCTTTAATCGCGGTTTGTAGCAAATCGTTTGCATCAGTTGCCTCCAAAGCAGTTTCTATACTCGACCAGACATTTTCTTCTGGAGAATAAAGAGGCAACTTTTTCAGTGCTTCATCAAGAATATGTTTATTCTTCTCTTTCAAACTATTGCTTTTATATCAGTTTTAATTTCTGTAATTCTCTAATTTTTCGCGCAGTTTCTTTTTCGCATAAAACAACTGGGATTTCGAAGTCCCAACATTTATATCCAAAAGTTCTGCAACTTCTTTATGCGCATAACCTTCAATCTCTATCATGACAAACACCGTTCGGTAACCTGCAGGCAATTCCTGTATGGCTTTCTCCAGATATTCAGTATCCAAAGAAGTACCCCAGTCGACAAAACCACCAATTTGATGATCTTCGATTGGTTCAAAGCGGGTTCGTTTTTTTACAAGCTTGATGGCAGTCCGGACCACTATAGTCTTTATCCACGCGCCAAGCGTTGATTCTTGTCTAAATTTGGCGAGGTTTCGAAAGATATTTACAAAAGCATCTTGCAAAACATCATTCGCCATTTCAAAATCTCCTGTTATTCGATAAGCGATGGTATACATAGCTTTATTGTATCGGTTATAAAGCTCTTTTTGAGCCAACCGATCATTATCTAAACAGGATTGAATTAATTTAGATTCCGTCATACTGATTGTGAAGGACATCTGAGCGTTCTTTTAATTGTTACATCCTAAAGAGTAGGAATCTTTAAAGAAGGTTGTATTCACTCAGAATTTCGTCTATTTTTATTGAAAAATTAAAACAATATCATCTAATCGACTACTGGACAAGCACTTATATAGTATATTACTTAACCTATCCATCTACAAAATTGTCAACAAGGCCGCTACAGTTCCAAATAAAATGGCTACGATACGCCTGAAAGGCACACGATGGTGCTCAGAACCATCAATTTCAAATAAAATTGTTGTTGCGATGTGTAGAAAAGAGCCTATTACGAAAGCCATAATTCCTTTCTGAAGCGCTGCATTCAGATTCATCAATGTAGCTAGAAAAGCGCCTAAAGGAGACATCACAGCAAAAATCAATAGAAAAAGAATTACGGTCGGCTTCGCATATTTGGCTTGTAGAAACAATAGGACGAGCGCAAAAGCGGCGGGTGCTTTATGGAAAACTATTCCCCACAATAGAAATTGGTGATTGTGTTGGTGATCACTGGCTTCCGAAACAAAAGATTCACTATTGCCTAAAGGCATTCCTTCTAAAAAAGCATGAATACATAAACCTAACATGATCTGGATAGCAAATGAAGCCGTTCGATTATGAGGTACATGAATATGACCATGTTCAACTCCTGAAGACAGCTGATCCAATAATAGTTGAACGAAAAAACCGCCCAATATCCACAGACCAACGGTATGGTTATGTCCTTCGAAAACAAAAGGCATTAAATGAAGAACTGCGATTCCTAAGATGTATGCGCCACTAAAAGAAAGCACCATCTGCAAAATGTTCTTATTGTTTTTTTGAACATAAAAAGCAATTCCCCCTCCAACAATCACAGATAAAAAAAGCAATAAATAACCCCAAATAGTCATCCAAGTATATTTGGAAATTGGTCAAGTTCTAAATTGATTTTAAAACTTACTCAACTTCTTGATAAAAAATAAAAAGCTTAGTTCCTAAGCAAAGTTCTTTTGGTTTAAAAAGTAATCTTCCACTGACCTGAATAAATTAAACTTCCTCATCAACTTATATAAAGCCCAAGCGATCACAGTACCTAAAAACGCCCCCGCAAGAACATCCAAAGGAAAATGTACGCCTACATAAACTTGCGCAAAAGCAATACTCCCAGCCCATAACCACAATAATCGAAAGCTTTTAACATATCCCGAAAATATAAAGATCAAGAATGCCCCTAATGCAAAGTGATTTGTAGCATGCGAAGAGGTAAAACTATAACCACTTCCACAATCAACCAAAATTTTGATCTGTTTTTCTTTAAACTGTTTGCACGGACGAGTCCTTTTTACATTTTTCTTAATGACTTGGCTACTTAAGGTATCTGAGATTCCTATAAGAGCTGCTGATCCCAGTATTATGACCAAAGCCGCCGCCTTAAACCTCAAAAACAACCACAAAATGAATAATAAGTAAAAAGGAACCCAAAATAATTTATTTCGAATTACAGGCATTATGTAATCAAATAAAGCATTGGACATATTGCCGTTTACAATATGAAAAAGTGCCTGATCCAACTCTGTAAAAAATGAAATCATTGTTTTCAAGTATAGAAGCCAAATATAGTGATAAGCTTGCTAATCCTTTGAGCCATTACACCGTTTTCTTTTATTGCAAAATATTAGTGTGAAAATTAGAAAATTCTAGGAGAGTAAGCCCTTATTTCCTACTTTTGGGCAAACGATTATGATCAAACACCTTAAAACAAAATCAAATTGGCGTTAATAAAATCAATCTCCGGAATCAGAGGGACCATTGGAGGAGCAAAAGGAGAGAATCTTACCCCTGAAGATATAGTAGAAAGTGCAGCAGCATACGGGCAATGGCTAAAGAACACAGGTAAAGCGCCTAAAGTTATAATGGGAAGAGATGCCAGAATTTCTGGAGAATTGGTTAGTCAGTTGGTTAGCAGTACTTTAAGAGCGATGGGCATTGATATTATTGACCTTGGCTTGTCAACTACGCCTACTGTAGAAATTGCTGTTCCTGCTGAAAATGCCGGTGGTGGAATCATTCTTACAGCAAGCCACAATCCAAAACAATGGAATGCTTTAAAATTGTTGAACGATAAGGGGGAATTTATTTCTGCAAAAGATGGTCAGGATCTATTGGATTTGATCAAAGATGGCGGGGTAAGTTACTCTGAAGTTGAGAATTTAGGTACCTACACTAAGGACGATTCATACATTCAGAAACATATTGACCTGATTTTAGCCTTGGATTTAGTCGACAATGAGGCCGTTAAGACGGCTAACTTTAGAGTCGTTGTTGATTGCATCAATTCAACAGGTGCCATCAGTATAGTTCCTCTTTTGGAACAAATGGGGTGTGAAGTATTTGTATTAAATGGGGAGATGACTGGTCAATTTGCGCACAATCCTGAACCACTTCCTGCACATCTTTTCGAACTATCCAATGAAGTTAAATCGAAAAGAGCGCATTTAGGAATTTCTGTTGATCCAGATGTAGACCGTTTAGCACTCGTTTGTGAAGATGGCGAAATGTTTGGGGAAGAATACACGCTTGTCGCTGTGGCTGATTATATTCTTACAAAGAAAAAAGGAAATACTGTTTCAAACCTTTCTTCTACTCGAGCTTTAAAAGATGTTACGACTAAACATGGAGGTGAATATTTCGCTTCCGCAGTTGGTGAAGTCAATGTAGTCAACAAAATGAAAGAGGTCAATGCAGTGATTGGTGGAGAAGGAAATGGTGGAGTTATTCTACCTGAACTTCATTATGGCAGAGATGCATTGGCTGGAATTGCTTTAATCCTATCTCACTTAGCTCATTTTGGAAAACCTATCTCTTTTCTAAGAAACTCCTACCCTTCTTATTCAATCTCGAAAAATAAGATTCAATTAACTCCTGATATTGATTTGGATATGCTTTTTGCCAAATTGAAAAGCAAATACAAAAATGAAAACCTGAATACAATTGATGGTTTGAAAATCGAATTCGAAAGCGATTGGATACATTTGAGAAGATCTAACACAGAACCTATCATCCGGATTTACAGTGAATCTGTATCCGAAGTCATTGCCAATAACTTGGCTGATAAAATCAAAACAGACATCAACGAAATATTAAAAGGAACAGATTAGGATTAATCATTATCAGTAACTTTTGACCACGGAGATTTCAAAAATAGCAAACAAATCCTGCTATTTTATAAGCGAAATAATGGCTTTTTCCTATAAAAGAAGCCCTATTTGCCCAGTTTTTACAATTATCCCAATTCCCCATATTCATTGATGGATTTTTCTTAAATTTGAATAAGAAATCATTAGGATGGCTTGGCCGATCGATTCCTTCAGATCATTGGTCCTTAAAACATAAATTTATGCGTGTATACTTAGATAATGCTGCTACTACTCCATTAAGTGATGAAGTCATCAACACAATGGTTCCATTTATGAAATCACATTATGGAAACCCTTCTTCAATTCATGCCGATGGACGTACAGTAAGAGCTGCAATTGAACAAGCACGCAAAAGCGTTGCACAGCATCTTAATGCTTCTATTGGTGAAATATTCTTTACCTCTGGAGGAACAGAGTCAAATAACATGGCACTGAAATGTTCCGTAAGGGATTTGGGTGTTACTCGAATTATTTCTACTCGGATTGAACACCATTGTGTTTTGCATACATTGGAATGTTTGGAAAAAACAATTGGTGTAGAAGTGGTCTATCTTGATGTAGATAAAAAAGGAAAGATCAACAATACCCAATTGGATGAAATTCTTGGTTCAAGCAAGAAAAAAACCTTGGTCAGTTTAATGCACGCCAACAATGAAGTAGGAACGATGATTAACATGGATGTTATCGCTAACATCTGTCAAAACCATGATGCTTATTTTCATTCTGACACGGTCCAGACTGTTGGCCATTTTAATATTGATGTTTCTAAAACAAAAATACATTTCTTCTCTGCTGGAGCTCATAAGTTTCATGGACCCAAGGGAGTAGGATTTATTTACATAAATAGTGATTCGATTATCAAACCGTGGATAGATGGCGGAAGCCAAGAAAGAAACATGCGGGGAGGAACCGAAAATGTTTACGGAATTATCGGATTGGCAAAAGCATTAGAAATAGCTTATGACCAAATGGAGGAACGCAAAAATTACATCAAAACGTTGAAAGCATACATGGCTAAACGTTTGGTCGATGAATTCGAAGATATTCAATTCAATGGGGATTATGATGGCAAGGCGCTTTACACTGTCTTGAGTGTAAGCTTTCCTGCTTCGCCTAAATCAGATTTATTATTATTCAATCTTGATATTTCAGGAATCAGTGCTTCCGGAGGTTCAGCTTGTACATCAGGCTCAGACGCAGGTTCACATGTATTGAATGCGTTGAAAGTGGATCCATCAAGGAAATCAATTCGTTTTTCTTTTTCTCACTACAACACCCATGAAGAAATTGATTTCGTTATTGAAAAACTGCATACGATGGTAGTGGCCAAACAAAAGGTTCAAAGCGAAGCTTAATTATAATTAATTTCGATTTTGAAAAGGCAGTTTGAATATATTTCAAACTGCCTTTTTTATTGGCGCTCTATTTTATACTTTTGCGCAACGCATTTTAAATTAAAAAATAACTTGAATGAAAATTGCATTGCTAGGATATGGAAGAATGGGAAAATACATCGAAGGTCTTGCTGTCGGTGATGGGCATGAAATTGTTTTAAAGATTAACCTGGAAAACAAAAACGAATTGACTGCAGAAAACATCCAAAAAGCGGATGTCGCTATTGAATTCAGTTTTCCTGATGCTGCATTTCACAACATCTCTTTTTGTTTAAATAACGGGGTTCCTGTAATATCTGGTACGACTGGTTGGATTGATCAGCTTTCAGAAATCGAATCCATTTGTAAAAAGAATAATGGCGCATTTTTCTATGCTTCTAACTTTTCTGTTGGGGTAAACTTGTTTTTCGCCCTTAACAAAAAGCTAGCGCAAATGATGAATTCCTTGCCAGAATACAATGCTGAAATTTTAGAAATTCACCATACTAAAAAACTGGATGCTCCATCTGGTACTGCCATTACCTTGGCCGAAGGAATGATTGCAAACCTCGATTCAAAAACAAAATGGGAAAAAGAAAATGCTACCGAAGACTCTGGTTTAGCGATTAAATCTCAGCGGATACCTGATGTGCCGGGTACACATACCATTACTTATGGTTCTGAAATAGATAAAATCGAAATAAGCCACGTTGCTCATTCCAGAGAAGGCTTCGCAAGAGGAGCAATCTTAGCTGCTACTTGGATTATTGGAAAGAAAGGGATCTATGGAATGGAAGATTTACTAGGTTACTAAAAAAGGCAACAGAAAATACATTCTGCTGCCCTTGTTGTTTGATATGTTCAAAAATCTTTTTCGCTATACTTTGTAAACGGCTAGACAATTGCTAATTTTCTCTAACAAATCATCAGGTCCAAACGGTTTACCTACGTGATCATTCATACCGAATAATTTCGCTTTTTCTTTTTCTGTTAAAAATGCTGAAGCGGTCAAAGCAATAATCGGCACATCTCTTTTTCTGCTGTCCACCATCTTTCGGATCTCTGCAGTAGCTCTGTAACCATCCATTATTGGCATTTGAATATCCATTAGAACAAGGTCAAAATACATGTTGGAAAAATGATCCACGGCCTCTTGTCCATTGTCTGCAGTGATAACTTCCAATCCTAGTTTACGGAGCATTTTTGCGACCACCAATTGATTAATTCTATTGTCTTCAACTAGTAAAATTCTATTCCCTGCCAAATGGCTATAGGTTCTTTCTTTTTTAGCATTGTGGTTTTGAAGGTCTGTTTCATTCGGAAGTTTGTATGGTAAATGCACAGTAAATTCCGTCCCTATTCCCATTTCCGATTTCGCTTCTATCCTACCATTTTGCAACTCAATTAACCTTTTGGTAATCGCAAGCCCTAAGCCTGAATCCTGGTAACCATCAAAAGCTTCGTCTTCAAATCGGGTGAAATTCTGAAACATTTCATCCAATCGATCCTTTGATATTCCTGCTCCTGTATCACGAACCGTAACCAATATGGTCGCATCATTTTTAGACAATCCGTTCAAAGCAACATCCACAAATATTTGCCCATCTTCAGTAAACTTCAAAGAGTTAGAAACCAAATTACTTAAGATTTGATTTAGACGAGTAGAGTCACCAAGCAAGTGTTTTGGTAGTTTAGAATCATAACGGTAGGTCAAGTCAATCGACTTTTCCTTGGCTTGCAAACGGAATCGTTCTTTCGTTTCTTCGAATACTTGAATAGGCTGGAATGGTCTACTTTCCAAGCTTAATTTTCCTGCTTCAATTTTTGAAAAGTCCAAAACATCATTAATAAAAACGACTAAATTATTTGCAGAAAACTGAAGTGTTCTCAAGTGTTCTACTTGATCAGGTCTTGGTTCTTCATCCAAAAGCAAATGCGCCAAACCAATTATAATATTCATTGGTGTTCTCATCTCGTGACTCATTGTCGCAAGGAAACGGTCACGTGCAAATGAAGACTGTTCTATTGATTCTCTTTCTGCCATTTCCATCACCAACTTCTGATTCAACAAATCAAGTTTTTCATTACTTACATTCAACTCTTCATTCTTGTTGTCAATTTCTTCGTTCTGACGTTTGATCTCTATATTTTTAGCGGTCAATAATTCATTGTCTTTTTTCTTTCTTTTATTGCTATTAAACAATACCATGAGCAACATAGCACCCAATCCGCATAATGCCAATAAGAAATATTTGACTTTTGAAGCGTAACTTTGCTCTTGCTCCAAAGCAACAATGGTAGCTTTCTGTTTCTCTGTTTCAAACTCAGATTCATACTTCGTAGTTAGTTCCAAAAGAGCGGTAGACTTTTCTTTATTGAAAAGAATATCCTTGCTTTTAGAATAAGCCAATTGATAAGTATGTGCATTTTTAAAATCACCTAATTCAACATAAGCAGTCGAAATATTTTTATAAAGTTCAGGTGTTTTTCTATTGTCTTTTAAGTCTTTCAATAAAGCAGAAGATTTCGATAAATATTCTTTCGCTTTTGAAGTCTTCCCTTTTTTGGTGTTGATGATTCCAAAAATCATATTTGACTCCGCAAGACCAATATTGTTTTTTTGTTTCTCTCTAATATTAAATGCAGTAATATTGGCCTCCTCTGCTTCATCATAAGCTTCCATCTCAATTAGTGATCTGGAAATATTATTGTAATCTTCACTGATTTTATCTAAGTCTTCCAAAGAAGAATTCATGTCTAATGACATTCCATAATAAGTCAAAGCTCCTTCTTGATCTCCTAAGTCTCGAACAACATTTCCTAAAAACCTTGCAATTTCTGCCGCACCAGCCAAATCATCCATTTCTATTCTTAAGTCCATTGCTTTGTGATAGTGCTCTTTGGCTTTACCATACAACTTTTTAAGCAAATAGACGTCTGCTAAATTTCTATGAGAATTGGCAGCCCCTTCTGTATTTTTCAAAGAAGTCCAGAGGCTAAGAGATTCATTCAAATTAGTAATTGCTGATTCTATATCTTCTTGTAAATAGAAAACTTTTCCAATATTGTTTTTTGAAATAGCAGTTCCTACTTTATCATCTGCTTGATCTCTAATTTTGAGTGCTTTGACAAAACTTCTCATCGCATTCGTATAATCATACTTTGCTTGATAAATTAATCCTGCGTTGTCATAAGCGTTTGAAAGTCCACTTTCAAATCCATTATCCACAGACCATTTCAAAGCTTCTTGAATATGTGTATTCGCTTCTTCAAATTCTCTACTTTCAATTAAAATAGAAGAAAGTTTATTCAGTTCTACTACTCTCTTTTCTCCGGTTAATCCAGATAAAGAATTCCGTATTTGATTCGCCTGATCAGAACTAGATGCCAATAAACCACCTTGGATAAAGGTGATCAAAAGAAGAAAGAAGAAAAATCTTTTCATAACAAGTGTTTGATATCGAGATTAATACAATTGAATATTTAAATTAATATATTCTAAGTATATAAAAAGGTTAGTTTTTTTCGTGGATTAGGAAGGAATGCATTAAAATCAGAATGCAAATACAATGCCGAAGGAAACTTACATTTGAATAGAATTTCTATCTAAATCAAGACAAACAACTGGCCATTTTAAAATTATTTAGTGAATTGAGCCAATCCATATTTGTTATTTCTTTTTTGAAGTACATATATTGTGTAGTCAATTTTGCTTTGACAAACTGCCTAGCAAAGGATTATCAAAAAAAAGAATCACTTAAATTGCAATAATTCATGGAGTATAAAAGATTAGGAAAATCAGGTCTTCAAGTATCCGCTTTATCATTTGGATCATGGTTAACTTTTGGAAAACAGATCTCTGACCTCACTGCTGAAAAGTTGATGGCTTTGGCCTACGACAATGGAGTCAACTTTTTTGACAACGCCGAAATCTATGCAAAGGGGAAATCAGAAAAAGTCATGGGCAAGATTTTGAAAAAAATGAAATGGCCTAGATCCTCATTCATCGTTTCTAGTAAAGCTTACTTTGGTGATGGTGGAAAACTCCCCAATCAAACGGGGCTCAGTCGCAAACATTTATTTGAAGCTTGCAATGCTGCTTTGAAAAGGCTTCAGGTCGACTACCTCGATTTGTATTTTTGTCACCGCCCTGATAAAAACACGCCGATTGAGGAAACCGTTTGGGCAATGAACCATCTTATCCAACAAGGCAAGATATTGTACTGGGGGACTTCTGAATGGTCGGCTCAGGAAATCATGGAAGCACATATGGTAGCAAGACAATTAAACCTAATTGGCCCGACCATGGAACAGCCTCAATACAACATGTTTCACAGAGAAAAAGTAGAAGTAGAATACAACCAAATTTTTAAAACGGTTGGAATGGGCACAACGATATGGTCACCTTTGGCTTCAGGTGTTTTGACCAATAAATACATTGGCAAATTCCCGAAAGGAACTCGCTTAAGCATGGAAGGATTAGATTGGTTAAAAGAAAGATCACTGACTCCTCAGCGATTGGAAAAAGTTCAAGAGTTAAATGATTTGGCCAATGATTTGGATACCAGTTTAGCTAAACTAGCTATTGCCTGGTGTGTAAAGAACCCTAATGTGAGCACAGTAATTTTAGGTGCATCGAAGTTGGTTCACCTTAAAGAAACCCTGACTGCTTTGGATGTTGTTTCGAAAATCACACCGGAAGTTTCAGAAAAGATAGAAACCATCTTGAGTAATAAACCAGAACATCCGATGTTTTAGATTATTATATTTCCATACAAAAGGGGTGAAAATTCTATTGAATTTCCACCCCTTTCTTATTTTTTGAATCTGTATGATCTATCCTTCCGCTTCCACTGATTGCTTAACAGGAACGATCCAGCCTCGAGTATCTTTAATCGTACCCGCTCTCAAGCCATCTATCTCACTTTTTAATAAAGTTCCGATTTTGTTTTCGCTATTCGAAAGATCCATTAATAAATCACGGTAGGTTATGTCTGCTATCTTAGCAACAACAGCTGCTGTACCTGATCCAAAAGCTTCTGTTAATTTTCCAGCTTTGTAAGCTTCTACTACTTCATCTATAGAAATTTTTCTTTCTTCAACTTTTATTCCTTTGTCTTTAAGTATTGTTATGAAACCATCTCGTGTAATTCCTTTCAGGATTGCTCCGTCAGTTTCAGGAGTGATTACCACACCGTCAATTACAAAAAACAAATTCATTGTACCAACTTCTTGGATGTATTTAAACTCTTTGCTGTCTAACCACATTATCTGGTCATATCCTTTTTCCTTGGCTAATTTTGCAGGAAGCAAGGATGCTGCATAATTTCCAGCAGTTTTTGCTTCTCCTACTCCACCTACAGCAGCTCGAACGTATTTTTCTTCTGCCCATAATTTTACAGGAGTGCTATAATAATTGCCCACTGGCCCAGTGAAAATAATGTATTTGTAAACATCTCCTGGTCTAACCCCTATGAACTCATCAGCTGCAAACATAAATGGTCTGATATACAAAGCACTTCCTGCTTTTGGTGGTATCCAACCAGCATCCAACTCTACTAATTTATGAATCGCATCTAAAAAGATTTCTTCATCAAATGTTGGCATACACATCCGTTCTGCAGAAGCGTTCATTCGTCTTGCGTGCATTTCTGGTCTAAGCAATAAAGGCTGGCCATTGATGTCCTTGCTGGCTTTCATTCCTTCAAATATAGATTGGCCATAATGAAGTGCTAAATTTGCAGGATGTTGGGTAAAATAGCCAAAGGGCTTAATTTCCAGATTGGTCCATTCGCCGTTGATATAATCTGCCATAAACATATGGTCAGAAAAAGTTCTACCAAAAGGAATATTGTCAAAATCTATTTCACTAAGTCTCGATTCAGTTGTCTTTGTTATTTTAATTCTTTTCATGTAGTAAATGGTTTTAGACAAATTTAACTATTTTTATTCTTTTATTCTATACCTAATCAATTTATAGACCACTTTCGAACTATTATTTTGTTAAACAACCCATAAAAAGCGATATATTTTGAATTCAGACATTTTAGATTTTCAAATATTCCTAGCTCCTGATCAAAAAAAAGAAGCTTTCTCTATAATAGGAAGCAACCAAAACGAAATATGTATCGTCTACTCTACAGAGGCGACTCAAAAAGATGATCTTGCCTTTCTTGAAAAGATTCTGGGTGCTGTTAAACTGTCTTTTGATAACGATGTTGTAAGACTAGAAGTTCATCAAAACGAAAATATTAGTTTTAGTAAACTTAAACAGTCCTATTCCATCAATAAATGTATTGTTTTTGGCATTTCACCCCAAAAATTAGGGCTGAATTTTGACTGTCCAAAATATCAATTCATTCCTTTTAACGGAATTCAATATTTATACTCAGATTCTCTTGAAATGATTGCCCAAGACAAAGAGCTGAAAGCAGCACTTTGGGCAGCACTTAAAACTATGTTCCTTTGATGAAAAAGATAAGCATTGAAAACCTTGTTTTTGCAACAAGCAATAAATACAAGGTCGCGGAGGTTAATCAGTTGCTGGAAAACATTACAATCAAAAGCTTAACAGAAATTGGTTGTACAGAAGATGTACCAGAGACTTCAGATACCATAAAAGGAAATGCAATTCAAAAAGCGGAATACGTTTATAAACATTATAACGTAAACTGTTTTTCTGAAGATACCGGATTAGAAATTGATTCATTGAATGGTGCACCCGGTATCTATGCAGCAAGGTATGCTGGTCCAGAAAGGGATTCTCAAGCGAACATAGACTTGGTTTTGAACAACTTAAACAATAACCTTAACAGAAAGGCTCGTTTTCGTACCGTCATTGCTTTAGTAATTGACGGTACGATCCTTAGCTTCGAAGGCATTGCTGAAGGGCATATTGCTAACGAAATGCAAGGAGAAGGAGGTTTTGGTTATGACCCGATTTTTATACCAGAAGGAGAAGAAAGAACGTTTGCACAAATGAGTGCAAATGAAAAAAATAAAATAAGCCATAGAGCAAAAGCTTTGAAGAAACTAGTCGAGTATCTAAAAGCCTAAATCGCATATGGCCGATCTTTATACTATTTGAAAATAACATGCCTTTTAGAATGTAAAATTCGAGAAGGCCTCCAAAAAAAGCAAACTTTCAGAGAGAACTATTATAAAGACCTGATGTCGGAGAAAGATTCGAATGCAGGAAGCCCCATATTTCTATGTTTTAGTTGATTCTGAATATTGAAAAACCTTAAAAATGATAACTAATCTTCATTTAAACGGACCTATTGATTCCCAAATTTTGCAAGGATGTATTTCTGGAAACAGAGAACATCAGGAAATTTTGTACAATCACTTTTCTCCGGTTATGTTTGGAATTTGTCTTAGATATTCAAAGGATTATCACACCGCAGAAGATATTTTGCAAGATGGCTTCGTAAAAGTTTTTAACAACCTAACCAAATACAGAGGGGAAGGATCTTTTGAAGGATGGATGAAAAGAATTTTTGTCAATACTTCTATAGAATATTACAGAAAGGCAATCAATCAAATGAGAACGGTTGACCTAGATGTTGTTCCAGATCCAACATTTAATAACAAGATTATCTCTTCCCTCGCTAAACAAGATTTATTAAAATTGATACAAAAATTGCCTGGAGGGTATCGGGCGATTTTCAATCTATATATTATTGAAGGCTATTCCCATAAGGAAATTGCCGCAATGCTTAAAATATCTGAAGGAACCTCTAAGTCTCAATTAGCAAGAGCTAGAGCAACACTAAAGAGGATGATTAACGAGCAAGATTAAACATGAAAAAGAAAGAAACACATAGTGAAGACTTTGACCAACAAATAAGAGGCTTATTTGATGGTTTTACTGAGGCTCCTGCTCCAAAAAACTGGGAGAACATTCAAAGTGATTTGGATGAAGAAGCTGAAAATGATGTATTTGACTCTCTTTTGAAGGGTCAATTCACAGATTCAGAGGTGTCTCCATCTCCTAAGGTTTGGGAGAACGTTAAGAAAGAACTGCCTTTGCATTTAATTGTTAGAACACAATTGATCAAATTGAGCAGAGTTGCCGCAATACTACTATTTGGAATGATCTCATTTGCAATGTATGATCAATTCAACCAAAGTGGACCTAGTGCTGCTGTAGTAGTAGATGAAGTCGATATTCTTGCTGAAAAAGAATTAGAAATGAAAGATAAAGGCATTTCGAAAAGTGTCGTATTTGAAATGCAAGAAGATCAAGATGAATCTTTAGCAGATGATGATTTAGAAGCGTTCAATTTTGCCAGCGAAGAAGAAAGGAAAGAATATGCTGCAAAAATATTAGCTGATATTCTTAATGAAGAAGATAGCGATGATCAAAATATTGATTCGTTGAAAGTTTCTCAAATTCTAGAGCCTGCTTCAAATCCTGTTAATGACACTAGCGTTACGTCTTTAAAAAAGTAATCTAATTGCAATTATAACGAGTTTTGTTTTCACTTACAGATTTCATAGATATCAAAAGCCAGTTGAATATTCAACTGGCTTTTGTCGTTACAAGGTGGTTAGTTCTTCCATTTACCTGTTGTTTTGTGTAACGCTATTGTAGGACAGGAGAAGTCATGAAAAAAGGAGGTAGAACTTAAGTCCTACCTCCTTTTTATATCGTAAATACTAGAAATCCTACTTTGTTCTTACTGTTATTACAACTCTGTTGTTTTCATCTTCCGCCTCTGGATCATCTGAATCCAAAATAGGTGATTCCGAACCATTGCCTATTGCTACAACCTCTGCAGATTTAAATCCATTGTTTCTTAATAATCTACGAACTTTACTTGCTCTGTTAAGAGATTCTCTGTCATCTTGTGATGCACTTCCAGAAGCAGCAACATGGCCATTCACTTCAATTACAGAACCGGGGTTGTTACTTAGGTATGATCTGAGTTTATCCAAATAATGTTGTATTTCAGGAGTAACATCTAAATCAATGTTATTTCCACTAAAAGTCCAGTCTTCTGGAGTCATATCCATTTCATCAGACATGCTTACCGTTTGACCAAAGTTTTCTGTTGGTTCAACGAAAGTAAAGGTCACTCCATTATATAGTCTATTGTTTATATATATCAAACTATCATTTGAAGCACCACTTGTCAAAATTCTAGATTCATCGGCTCCATGTACTAAATTCAAGAGTTTTTTCATTGACTCCGCTCTCGCTACACCCAAATTCTCATATTCTGTAGGATTCGCTTCATCTTTATCATATAGGCCAACCAATGTCAATTGTTTGTCGGAATTAGCATTTACATAAGTAGCAATTTTTGCAAATGATTCTTTCAATTCAGTAGACTCCGCATTTGGAGCAGCAGCATTTTCATTGAAATAAAAAGTCTCTGGGGCAGTTGCTTTAAATAAGCCATCTTCTACACTCAAGGCAGGGATAGCTGAATTGGCAACACTGGATCCGCAGATAAACTTGGAAAAGATCCAGGTTCCTGCTAAAATCCAAACTGCAGCGAGGATACCATATAGTGGAGCATTTGTTCTCATATTCGTATGTTTTAAAAGTTCGAAGGCATTTCTTGTTTAGATAAGATTCAGCGCTTTGAACATTATTATGAAAATTTTAGAATAAAATAGGTATGTCTTCTTTTGATTGAGGATTCAACAAAAGTAATCAAATAAAAATGTTTACAATAACATGAAAGCGAGAAAATTCATTCTAATGTATTGTAGACTCAGCTTAGACGATTAACTTTTTACGCCTGCTGGAAAATCTTTTAGCCCAAAGATTGAGTTTTATAATTAAGAGTAATTATATTTACTATTGCCGCTCTTATCAGAGACAAACTATGAGGAAAACTAACTAATTGTACACAATTGGTCCCACTCTATTTAAGTTTTGTAATAACGAAAGAGCTTCCTATTTAAGCCAAATGTTTCTTTAAACATTAACAAAATTAGATTATTACCAAAACTTCGTAAACATGCTATTAAATTCTATCTTCCTTGCCACTTGGGCAAGCTGTGCTATTCCTTTATTACTTTGGGGAATCGGTGCTTTTATTATTGGCTATTTGATGAGAAATGCATTCAAAAGCTCCACTAATAATAAAGTAATCTCTGACCAAAAGTCAAAAATTCTTGCGCTACAAGCTGATATTGATAATTCTATCAAAGCAAAATCAGACTATGAAGCAAATTATTCAACTTTGAAAAGTAATTTTGCAAACCTTGAGATGCAGCACCGCGCAGCACTTGAAACTCAAAAAGAGATTGTTGAAGTAATCAAAGAGGTTCCTGTAGAAGTTATAAAGGAAGTAGAAGTAGTTAAAGAGGTACAAGTTGAAGTGATCAAAGAAATTGAGGTCATTAAAGAAGTGCCTATTGAAGTGTTCAAAAATATTGAGCTTATTAAAGAAAAGCCAATTATTAAAGAGCATCAAGTTGTAAAAGAAGTAAATCTTACCAAGGAAGTTCCTGTTGAACTATACAAAGAAATCGAAAACCTGAAAACGGTTGAGATGACAAGAGAAGTTCCTGTTGTTAGAACAGAAGAAATAATTAAAGAAGTTGAAGTTATAAAAGAGGTTCCTGTTATTCAGGAAGTAATCAAAGAGGTCGAAGTGATCAAAGAGGTTGCTGTGATTAAAGAAGTAGAAATAATTAAAGAGATTGAGGTGATTAAGGAAGTACCTGTTGAATTAATTAAAGAAGTTGAGGTGATTAAAGAGGTGGAAGTGATTAAAGAAGTTGCTGTTATTCAGGAAGTTGAAGTTATTAGAGAAGTGGAAGTAATCAGAGAAGTACAAGTTGATGTTATCAAACATGTTGAAGTGATTAAAGAAGTGCCTGTAGAAGTAATCAAAGAAGTAGAGGTCATTAAGGAGGTTCCTGTAGAAGTGATCAAAGAAGTAGAAGTCATCAAAGAAGTACCTGTTGAGGTGATTAAAGAGGTAGAGGTTATTAATACTGTTGAAGTGATCAAAGAGGTAGAAGTTGAAGTGATCAGAGAAGTTGAAGTTGAAAAAGAAGTGATCAAAGAAGTTGAAGTGATCAAAGAAGTGCCTGTGGAAATGATCAAAGAGGTAGAAGTCATCAAAGAAGTTGAAGTAATTAAAGAAATACCTGTTGAAGTAATCAAGGAGGTGGAAGTCATTCGCCAAGTTGAGGTCATGAAAGAAATACCTGTTGAGATAATTAAAGAGGTAGAAGTCATCAGAACGGTAGAGATCATCAAGGAAGTTCCTGTTGAAATGATCAAAGAGGTAGAAGTTGAAGTGATCAAAGAAGTTCAAGTGGAAGTGATTAAAGAAGTACCTGTTGAGGTCATCAAAGAAGTAGAAGTATTCAGAGATGTACCACGAGAAGTAATACGGACTGTGGAGATCATAAAAGAAGTACCGATAGAGGTGATCAAAGAGGTTACGGTGATCAAAGAAGTGGAAGTGATTAAGGAAGTACCTGTTGAGGTGATTAGAAATACGCATACTTTCCAGGAAGTAGAATTAATCCGTGAGAAAGCAGTTGGTCTAAACACAGAAACTGAAAAATTAAAATCTGTAGAACTAATTCGAGAGAAAGCAGTTCCTTCATTTACAACAAGAGTTGGTTCTAAGTATAAAGTTGACGATTTGAAAGTAGTTGAAGGTATCGGACCAAAAATAGAATCAATCTTAAAAGATGGTGGTGTAAAGAGTTGGAAACAATTATCTGAAACTACTCCAGAAAGATTAAGAGAGATTTTAGCGAATGCAGGTCCACGTTACCAAATGCACGATCCTGCTACTTGGCCAAAACAAGCTTCTTATGCTCATACTGGTAATTGGGATGAATTGACCAGGTATCAAGATGCGCTAAACGGCGGTAAAGAATAATAAAGATCTTTTGTACGAATAATTTGCCCGGCTTGGTTTCAAGTCGGGCTTTTTTATTTCTATTTCGGAATGCTCAATTTATCTTCTACTTCCAAGAGTAAGCCTTCATCCAATAAATGTTCTATTGTTTTCAATACTTTGTTCCTTCTTTTAGGCGAAAAGGAATCGACCAATTCATGCAGACCTAAATCCTCTTTCTCCAATAATTTAAAGACTTTTGATTTGAAATTTTCAAACTCCTCTTTGGATAATTCTGAATTATGACTTTCGAGACAAACATCACATACCCCACAAGTTTGATCTTTCTCTTCTCCAAAATATTCTAATAGAAAGTTACTCCTGCATTGCAATTCGCTCGCATATTCTATGACTTTCACCACTCGGTACTCTGCCCGTTTTTTTCTAAATAAATAAACATCTTTTTCGATGGTTAAATTTTCTCCAGCTACACGTTCATGTACAAAAACAATTTGTGGGGTATCCTTTTGCGGCTTGAACGAAATGATTGCACTGCGCTCTAGGGTATGGAGCTGTGCTGCTAAGACATCTTGTGGCAATTTCAAAAACTTGCACAACTGTCTTTCATGAATATTTACATAATTGTTAAATGCTCCTTGATAAGTCCTTAAAATCGTTTTTATCAAACGATCCATTTTCTTATTCCTCAATTGAAAATCATACAATTCATCTTTGCTAACCAAAACCTTCAAGGAACTGGGGACATACACCGCATCTGTCATCACCAACCAGCCTGATTGCTCCAAGATCTTTAAAGCATGATAAGATTCTAGGGGCTGTAAGTCAAACTTCTTTGAAAATTCTATTAAATCAAAATCAAAACTTTCTCCTTGCCCCCCGCCTATTGCCAGTTGAAAATAACTTCCCAATGCCTGGTAAACTCTTCTCACTTGTTCTAGCGGAGGAAAGGCTAATTTATTTTGACTTTCAAGTTTCAACCGATCAGCTTCATTATATAATAGCACAGCATAAGACTTCTTTCCATCTCTTCCTGCCCGCCCAGCTTCCTGAAAATAAGCCTCCAAGCTATCTGGTAAATCCATGTGAACCACAGACCGTACATCAGGTTTATCGATTCCCATGCCGAATGCATTCGTTGCCACTATGACTCGGCTTTTATCGCCCAACCAATCTTCTTGTTTTTGATTCCTAATATCATTTGATAAACCCGCATGATAAAAATCTGATGGAATTCTATTTTTAAGTAAAAAATCTGAAATGCTTTTTGCCTTGTTTCTACTTCGGGTATACACCACACTTGGTCCCCGTACTTTTTTCAAAATAGTAACCAGTCTTTGTAATTTATTTTCTTCATTCAAAACGACATAAGCCAGATTAGAACGCTCAAAACTTTTCTGAATAACATTTTCTTTTCTAAAAGAAAGTCGCTCTTGAATATCAATAACCACTTCTTGGGTAGCTGTTGCAGTTAGTGCTAAGACTGGAACACTGGGGAAGTAGTCCCTTATCTCCGCAATTTCTAAATAAGGAGGTCTAAAGTCATAACCCCATTGTGAAATACAATGCGCTTCATCTACTGCCAGAAGATTGACATGCATCTTCTTTAATCGCTCTATTGCCAACTCTGTTTTTAATCGTTCAGGAGAAAGGTATAGTAGTTTTATATTTCCATAAACAACATTGTCAAAAACACGATCGATATCTCGATAGTGCATCCCAGAGAAAATTGCTGCTGCAGAAATACCCCGTTTCTGCAAATTAAAAACCTGATCTTTCATTAATGCAATCAATGGAGAAATAACGATGCAAACTCCTGGTTTGCATAAGGCTGGAATTTGAAAACAAATAGACTTTCCCCCTCCAGTAGGCAGTAAAGCAAGGGTATCATTCCCTGCCATAACAGATTCTATAATCTCCAATTGTGAAGACCTGAAGGAATCGTATCCCCAAAATTTTTGGAGTGCTTCTAAAGGATCTGTAATCTCTGACAAAGAAAGTATATTTAATTGAACCCTAAGATAAGGTGTAACTGATAAGCAGTTAACCAAATTAGAACTTTCTTCCTAAAAAAAAGAAAGTGCTCAAAGCAATTTTGCTTCGAACACTTAAGAAATTGTTTTTTGAGTTGCTTGTATTAGGCGATTATATTAAGTAACTGTTCAAAATAATCAATAACAAATTACTGGTTCTTTTTTCAATATCCTTCGTTACAAAAATACTCATTACCCAAAGGGGTAACTCCGTTTTTTGCACCTTGTTTATTAAAAAAATCTCCTTAGTTATTTCTTATCATCATTTTTGATCAATTACTTATCAAAAACTATTGTCGATTTATCTGTATGGATCTATTAGTTTCATTGTTATGGTCACTCCAGTAAACCAATACCAATCTTTGGCATCTGCATTTCCTCTTTGCGTTCCAGACATTCCTGCTAAACTCTTGTTCACATCAATCAATTCATTTGCTCTCATGGAAGCAGCTGCAGCTGTTGGATTTGATTCGTTCAATTCAACGAGGTCAGGATAATTGGTACTCACATCATCTAAATAATCGGTAAAAGTCTTGCGAATCCCCGCTTCAAATGCTATGGTAGTAAACTCTCCAGCATAATACTTCGCGCCAATTCCAACTGGAATAGCAATCTGAGTTAAGTTATATGCTGTCTTACCACTGTTGGCTTGGTATTGTCCTTCTGTGCCCAATGCATGAAGGTCTTCCCATTGATTATCCACCAAAGCCTCTGGGCGAAATTGGAATACACTTAATCCAGCAAAACCAAAAGCTGTGAAACGATCATTGAACCCTTCGTTTATGGTCCAAAAATTATATTCAGCTTGGACGCCATACTCTTTTAATTCAGATTGAAAATGAAGATTCCGACCAGTATTAGTGGTTCCCGCATCATTACCTGAAATATTACCTTTGTAAAAATGAGCTTGTACAGCTAGGTTGTCATCAAAATTATATCTTCCTAAAAGGCCATAGGCTAAATGTTGGTCTCCTTCATCAACGGATTTGTATTGTAGATCTCCTCGGTATCCGGAAACCCCAATAAAACCTCCAATTTCTACACTTTGGGAAAATGATATAGATGGGATGATTAACGCGATTAGAATCGTGTAAATGTTTTTTTTCATGGTTATGTATGATAGTAATGCAAAAAAAATCCCTCAGACCGATTATATCGATGTGAGGGATAGTTATATACTATCAACTATTTTGCCAAAAGTATACTATCTACTATTCTCTTTTTCTTAAAAATTAGATGGGCAACCTTTTTTACCTCCAGATCTTCCCCTGTTTCCTACAAGACCATTATCCATAAAATTATAAGAGACAAAGAAATGAATGATTCCATACCAATCATTTTGTCCAGCCAAACCTCTATTCTGTCCCTCTTCACGTCCATTTTCTGATCTGTCAGAAAGAGCAGCAGCAATATTACCTCTTGCTTCTGATAAAAGTGATTTATCAACATAGGTAGTACTTACATCATCAAGATAATCGGTCATTGTCATTCTTAAACCTCCTTCGATACCTACATTCCAAGTATCGTTAATTGCATATTTAATTCCCATTCCAAATGGAAAAGATATTTGAGTCAGTGCATAAGGTTCTCTATCCGGATAATCAGCAAGTCCTTGGCCTTCAGTCCCCAAAGGTTGAAGATCGTATAATATACCATCTAATTCCGCACGTGGTTCGAATCTGAATCCATTGACACCTGCAAAAATATAAGGAGAGAAAGGCTGATACAAACCATACGGTTGGTAACCTAAAATATTCCATTCCACAGTAACACCAAATTCTATGATGGAACTTTGAAAACTCAGTCCTCTGGACCTTCTGGAATTATTGATTCCTCTTTCGTCATCACCTGATATCAAACCATAATTCCCACTTAGTTTAGCAGCAAATGAGTTATTGAAATTATATCGGTAAAATGCTCCAAAGGAAGAATGAAATTTATTAAAAGCCAATAATTCAGAGGAAGGATCTAAATCTCCTTTATAAGTCGAAAAGCCGGTTCCTAATCCTATCTCACTATGTTGAGCTTTAATAAAAAAGGGAGAAAAAAGAAGAAATAAAAGGTAAACTCGTTTCATATTAGAATATGTTCAATGGTTTAGATATAAAGCTTAAAATGAATTTTTATAACGATTAGTTACAAAAATTATGACAAATTGTAATTTTTACCGTCTATAATAAGACGTCAATTACATAGCACAGTAACGTTTGTTTTTAAATTCTTATATGTATTTGCCTTATATTTTACTAAAAATATTACAAAAGTAGTCAAATACATTAAAATGTTGTCTATCATACGCATTGTAAGATTTGTCTAATATCAAGGCAATTAGTATCGATTCAAGACAATAATCTTGTTAAAAAACTTATTTTTGACCTTTGAAAACTAACTTTAACATTCTAAATAAATTTTATCCAAGTAAATCTTAAAATTAATGAAGAAATCAAGAATATTAATACTGGGTCTTGGACTTGCTTTGTCTACTACACTAGTAGCTCAAGACAGTGCCCCGGAAAACTGGTTTAATCTTGACAAAACATCTGATAATGTTCAAGGTGTGAGTACAGAAAAAACCTATCAAGACTTATTGAAAAGCAGAACATCTGAAACAGTAATTGTTGCTGTAATTGATTCAGGAGTTGACTACGAACACGAAGATCTTAAAGATGTAATGTGGGTTAATCCAGGTGAGATTGCAGGAAACGGAAAAGATGACGACAACAACGGATATGTTGATGACATCCATGGCTGGAACTTTATCGGTGGAAAAGATGGAAAAAATATTCACCATGAATCTTTGGAGATAAGTCGATTGGTAGCAAACTATCGAACCAAATTCAAAGGAAAAGATGTTGCCTCTTTAAGTAAAAAAGAGAAAAAAGAATACGATCATTTCAAAAGTCTCGAAAGTGATATAAACACTAAAAAAGAAGAACTAGAAACACAAGCAGGCGGCGTATTGCTTTTGTCTCGTGCGTTGGAAAGTTTGAAAAAGAAGATTGGAAAAGATGCAAGTGAAATCAACAGCAAGGATATTCAAGCAGTTGATCTTGGAGACGAACAAGGAAATGCAATGAAAGAAAGAATTCTTTCTATCATGGAAGGTCAAGGAGCTTCTTTCGGAGATTTGGACGAGCAGATTGGTGGTGCTTCTGAGTATTTTACTTCTCAGTTGGATTATTACTACAATCCTGATTATAATCCACGTTCTGAAATCGTTGGAGATGATTACATGAACTCAAAAGATCGCAATTATGGAAACAGTGATGTAAAAGGACCAGACGCAAGTCATGGAACTCACGTTGCTGGTATTATCGCTGCAGTTAGAGATAATGACACAGGAATAAAAGGAGTAGCGGACAATGTGAAGATTATGTCTATTCGTGCAGTTCCTGATGGCGATGAAAGAGACAAAGATGTTGCAAATGCAATTTTCTACGCTGTTGATAATGGTGCGAGTATCATTAACATGAGTTTTGGAAAAGGACATTCTTGGGATAAAGGAATTGTAGATGAAGCTGTAAAATATGCTCAAAAAAATGATGTACTACTAGTTCATGCTGCAGGTAACTCTGCACAGAATAATGATAGTTCAAATAATTATCCAAACGATACTTACGATAAGAAAGGCTTGTTTGCTCCAAAGCAATCTAAGACTTGGATCGAGGTCGGCGCACTTTCTTGGCAGCCAGGTGAAAAAGCAGTTGCAAGTTTTTCAAACTACGGTATTGCAAATGTTGATTTATTTGCTCCTGGACATCAAATCATGTCTACTACTCCTGAACAAGGATATGAGAAATTCAGTGGAACAAGTATGGCTTCACCAGTTACAGCTGGAGTAGCTGCAGTCTTAAGATCTTACTTCCCTACTCTATCTGCAAAACAGGTAAAAGAAATTTTAATGTCATCTGTTGTTACCAAAACAGATCAAGTATTGGTACCTGGACAAGATGGAACGAAAGCAGCTTTTAATACGCTATGCAAGTCTGGTGGAGTTGTAAATACTTACAAAGCAGTCCAACAAGCAATGAATACAAAAGGCAAAAGGAAAGGAAAAGGCAAAACGGTTAAAAGAGCTTATCCTTAATTGATCTTATGCTTCAATAGAAAAAGCGAATTAAATTCATGTTGAATTTAATTCGCTTTTTTGTTTTAGTAAGTAGATTTTCAATTATCGAATCACCACTTCTTCAATATAGTTCTCTCCCAATTCTTCGTTAATTATTTTTATAATTTTCTTTTTGGCTAGACTCAATTCATTTTTTAAAGAAGCTGAATCAATAGTGATGTAAAGTGTCTTTTTTCTCACCGAAATATTCCTTGTATAGGTACTGATTGTTGGCCCCATTAATTCTCCCCACAAACTATTTATTTTAGTTTGGTGCAACTTGGATTTTAGTCGATATCTATTGACCATTTCCTGAAGGACTTCATTAAATTTCTGATCGTTATGCTTCTTCATTTTCTATTAATACTGCTTTACCGTTTTCTATTTTAAGTTGTTTATTTTCAATTCCTAATTCGGTTAAGATTTGTTGGACTCGATTGGGGTGTGTATCACTAATAAAAGTTTGTCCGTATTTCCCATTTGTAATCAATTCCAAAACTTGTCTTACTCTATCTCCATCCAATTTATCAAAAATATCATCTAAGAGAAGAATTGGGTAAATGTTTTTTTCCAAATAAAGCAATTCATATTGCGCCAACTTCATCGACAAAACAAAGGATTTTAGTTGTCCTTGAGAAGCGAATTTTTTTAATGCAAATTCATCAATCTTAAAAACCAAATCATCTTTGTGAATTCCAATTGTTGTCCGTTGCAGAATTCGATCTCGTTCCATAGTCTGAATCAACAAATCTTCGAAATCCTCTTCCAGCAAATGAGATTTATAATTCACCTCAACTTGTTCAGCATCACCCGAAACATTTTTGTATACCTCTGCAAAAACGGGTTCGAAACCGGTACAAAAGTGTTTTCTTTTTTCTGAAATATATGCCGCTGGCTCGAGTAATTGTTGATTGTAAGTATTAATTAAACCCAGTTGAAAATTGCCTTGCTTTGCAAAAGCCTTCAACGCAGCATTTCGTTGTTTCAAAACTCTGTTGTAGGCCATTAAATGCCTGAGGTAATCCTGATCCATTTGAGAGAGCGTCATGTCCATAAAGCGCCGCCGGTTCTCACTTCCTTCAGTTGCAAGTAAGGTGTCATCAGGAATAATCATTACAATTGGATAATGGCCAATGTGCTCTAGAATTTTAGCATAAGGTACATCATCCAGTTCTATCGTCTTTTTCGTTCCTGGAATCACTTTGCAAACTAACTTTTCATTCAATTCATTTCGTAAAAATGCGCCTTCCAATCGAAAAAAAGGTTCGCCTTTTCTCACGATATTTCGATCATTTACAGCAAAATTACTTTTACACATACACATGTAGTAAATAGCATCTAGTAAGTTGGTTTTCCCCATTCCGTTTTTCCCAACAAAACAATTTACCCCACTTGAAAACTCAAGTTGCTCCAGTTCATAATTTTTAAAATTACTTAGACTTATCTTTTTTAATATCAAACGATGCCTTTTTGCAAAAATCCAATTTGAAGAAATATCTAGACTATTGATGCAAATATACTTTTTAGCTTTTTGAAATGACTATTTTTCAATCGATCATTTAGAAGTCTTTACTTTTACAATAAAAGGGGAAATATGCTTCTATTCACTTTGAAATAGTTAAAATTTAACCCTATCTTTAGGGCTTTAAGGAATGTTTATTTTAGCAAATTTTCGCTTAGAACATTAAAACTGTTTCATATAAATGACGCAATTGGCAAATAAATCAAAAGTTAAAAAATCCACCTCAAAGAAGAAGTTTGATAAAGAGACTTATTTGAAATGGTACGAGATGATGCTTCGAATCAGAAGATTTGAGGAAAGAACTCTAATGGCATATGGACAGCAACAAGTTCGTGGTTTCTGCCATGTTTATATCGGTCAAGAAGCTATTGCTGCTGGATTGATATCTGCAATTAGACCTGAAGATGCGATTGTTACCGCTTATCGCCAACATGGACTTGCAATTTCGCGAGGAATTGGGACCAAAGAATGTATGGCAGAGTTGTATGGCAAGAAAACAGGTGTTGTAAAAGGCAAGGGAGGTTCTATGCACTTCTTCTCAAAGGAAAAAAGATTTTTTGGAGGTAATGGAATCGTTGGGGCTCAAATCCCAATCGGAACTGGAATTGCCTTCGCTGAAAAATACAAAGGAACTGATAACCTATGTGTAACCATGTTTGGTGACGGAGCAGCTAGACAAGGTGCTTTATATGAGTCATTTAATATGGCTATGACTTGGAAGTTACCTGTTTTATACATTTGTGAAAACAACCATTATGCAATGGGAACTTCAGTAGAAAGAACTTCGAATGTACACGATTTATACAAAATCGGACATGCTTTCGAAATGCCTTCTGAAGCTGTTGACGGAATGAGTCCTGAAAGTGTGCATAACGCCTTAGAAAAAGCTGCAGCTCACATTCGATCCGGTAAAGGCCCGTATTATCTTGAAATTAAAACTTATAGGTATAAAGGCCATTCTGTTTCAGATCCGGCTAAATACCGAACAAAAGAAGAGGTAAAAGAATATAAGGATCAGGATCCAGTTAAAATGACAGAAGCAAAGATTCTAAAAGATAAAATTGCCACTCCTGAGGAAATTGCAACCATAAAAGCTGCTATCAAGAAAGAAATTGAAGAAGCAGTGAAGTTTGCAGAAGAATCGCCTCTTCCAAGTGGAGATGATATTTACGAAGATAATTACCTTCAAAAAGATTATCCATTCCTGACTTAATTCAGGATTTAAAATAATTGTCAAAAAAAGGGAAGGCTACAAATAGTCTTCCTTTTTTTTTGATAAAAGGAGCATTAAATCGAAAGTTTACTTAAATTTGCGCTGTTTTTAAACAAAGAAGCTCTAATTGCGTAGAATCACCTTTTAGAAATTCTCAGAAACTAAAATTCAATGGCTAGAAGAAGAAATCAAAAGAAAAAGAATGACGATACTTTAGTGGATATCGTTGAAGTAAAAGACAACGCACAAAGTTTTTTCGAAAAGAACCAAACCACCGTTTTAGGTGCATTAACGTTACTTTTATTCGTAGTCGGTGGGTTTTTCGCCTACAAGACTTTTGTAAAAGAACCTAAAGAAAGAACAGCAATGGAGGCAATGTCTCAGGCGCAACTTCAATTTGAAAGAGATTCATTTGCGCTAGCATTGCAGAATGCAAATGGCACATATGAGGGATTTCTTGAAATTATAGACAATTACAGCGGTTCTAAAGCAGCAAACCTAGCTAATTATTATGCTGGTATTTGTTATATGAGATTAGGCCAATTCGATGGTGCAATCTCTTTCCTTAAAGACTTTTCTGCAGGAGGTGATGTGCTTCCTATTACAAAATATGGCGCAATCGGAGATTGTCAAGGAGAACTTGGTAAATTCGATGAGGCTATAAGTTCCTATAAAAAAGCAGTGAGCTCAAGCGACAATGAGTTCTTAAGTGCTTATTACTTGAAAAAATTAGGACTTTTGTATGAAAAGCAAGGCAATACTGCTTCTGCTCTTGATGCTTTCAGTCAAATTAAATCTAAATATCCACTTTCTACAGAAGGAAGAGATATTGAAAAATATATAGCAAGATCTGAATCTGCCCAGTAAAATAACGTTCTTTTAATTTAAAGAACACAAGCACATAATTTCTTGTTAAAAAGGTAAGGTTTGAATAAAATCTTACCTTTTTTATTTTTGTGTAAAAAATTAAAAATATACCAATATGGCTAGTTCACTCAAAAACTTATCAGAATACGACGATTCCAATATGCCTTCAGCAGAAGATATGTCATTCGGCATTGTCGTTTCCGAATGGAATACAAAGATTACTCATGCTTTATACGAAGCTGCTCACGACACTTTAGTCAAACATGGAGCAAAGACCGATGATATCCATACGCTCCAAGTTCCAGGCTCTTTTGAACTGCCAGTTGGAGCTAAAATGCTCGCTTCCAGAAAAAAATTAGATGCAGTCATCTGTTTGGGTTGCGTTATTAAAGGTGAAACAACTCACAATGAATATATAAACCAATCTGTTGCTACAGGTTTGATGACACTCAGCGTTGCTTCTGGAAAACCTTTCGTTTTTGGATTATTGACTCCAAATGATGAGCAACAAGCAATTGACCGTGCAGGAGGAAAACATGGCAATAAAGGCGTGGAAGCTGCAGCTACTGCGATTCGAATGGTTGCCATCAAAAAAGGTTTGGACGAACAAAAGCAAACTATTGGCTTTTAAGAGACTTGAAATTGATAAGTCATAGTCATTTCAGCCTTATTTTTCCTATACGCTCCTTCAAAGATACTTTGAATATTACCTGACATTGCCCTAAAAAAAGCTGCCAATAGTTTAGGCTAATTTGTAAATTAGCTAATAGAAATTGATCAAAAATATCCAACCATGATGCGTTTACTACCCATTCTTACCCTTGTGTGCTTTCTTACTTTCAGTTCTTGCTTTCAAATTGAAACAAAACACGCTATAGAACAGGAAGAAGAAAACGAAGACAAAGCAATCGGAACCACTCCAGATGACTGGATGTATTTCCAAAGAGCTTATCCTCATAATCAAATCAATACTTCTGTTTTCAAAGAAGCTTTGGCGCAAACTAAAGAATCAAAGCGAGTTGCTCAGAGCAGAAACGTGATGCTTTGGGAGCAAGCAGGTCCATTAAATATTGGAGGTAGAATAACTGATGTTGTTCTTCACCCAACGGATGTGAATACTTTTTATGTTGGTGCATCTATTGGAGGTGTTTTTAAAACAACAGATGGTGGACAAAACTTTAATCCAATTTTTGATAATGAAGGAAGTTTGTCTATTGGTAATATTGGATTATCAGAAAGCAATCCTGAAGTGCTTTATGTAGGAACAGGCGAAGCCAATGCTTCAGCCACCAGTGGTGCTTTTTTTGGAGATGGGATATACAAAACGACAGATGGTGGAGATTCTTGGACTGCTGCAGGGCTTGAAGAATCTCAGCATATTGGTAGAATCGTTGTTGATCCTACGAATTCAGATCGGGTATTCGTCGCTGTTGCTGGTTTGTTATATGGAAAGAGCAACAATAAAGGGGTTTATAGAACCTTGGATGGTGGTCAAAACTGGGAAAACGTTTTGTTTATCAGTGATTCTACAAGTGTCATAGATCTGGTGATTAATCCAAACAATCCAGATATCATATATGCTTCAGGTTGGGAGCGATCAAGATTTCCATGGCAACGAGATTATGGAGGAGTTACTTCTGGGATTTGGAGATCTCAAGACGGAGGAACAACATGGGCTAAATTACAAAATGGATTACCAGTCAGTGATACAGAAACAGGAAGAATCGGGATTGCCATTTCAAAGTCTAACCCTGATGTACTTTACACGACTTATACGACCAACTCTATTACCAATGTATTTCAAGGTCTCTACAAAACGACAGATGGTGGAGATTCTTGGACTCAGACCAATGATTCTAGCTTAGGAGATATCTATAGCTCTTTTGGATGGTTTTTTGGAAATGTGAGGATTGATCCAAATGATGAAAATACGGTTTATGCATTAGGAGTTCGATTATATAAATCTACTGATGGAGGATTATCTTGGAATGAAATCACAGGAACTGCAC
>CALIAG010000245.1 GCA_938041325.1 uncultured Saprospiraceae bacterium
GTTGAATTTGCTGCAAGGTTGATAACCAAATCTAGGATAATAATCTTCGTGCCCGATTAAAATCACAGAACTGAATCCCAAATCTTTTGCGATTTTATGCGCCGATAAGATAAGTGTAGAACCAATGTTTTGTTTTTGAAAACCAGGATGAACAGACACGGGCGCCAAGGCCAAAGAATCAAATGTTTGCTGTTCGTTTTTAATCGAAATTTTAGAAAGTAAAATATGTCCAACAAGTTTATTGTCAACAACAGCGACCAAAGATAAGTCCGGAATGAAATAGGAAGAACCTCTAATCCTATTTACCAAAAGGTGTTCCGTTTGATCGGAGATTTGAACAAGTTTAAAAGCAGATTTTATAACCAGCTCAACTTGATTGATATCAGTCTCTACTTCTTGTCTGATTGAAACTTCCATTTGAAGGGGGGGCATTTTAGAACGATGCAACTTGCACTGCTGATAACATGTCTAATCCCATTTGTGCTTGGATGAAACGGCGTATTTTCCACTGCCCAGAAAGAAAATTGCCAAACTTGCAAAGAAATAGAATGCTTGCAGTTCTATTCCCCATGCACCGGTTCTTGACAAACTGAAGATGTCGTCACTGTGCTTGAGCAGGGTGGCGATTACCATTGTCCCACAGATCAAAATTGCGCCGATCTTCGATCTAAATCCAATGATTAATGCTATTGGGGCGATAATTTCCCCTAGGTAAACTAGGTTAGCTAAAAAGCCGGGTAATCCTATGCCTTCAAAGGCTTTTTCAATACCACCAATTCCGGACAATTTTTTGATCCCATGCAAAAGCATTAAGCCACCAACAGTTATTCTTAAAATAAGTTTTCCAATGTCGTTTGAATTGCTCATCTCTTTATTTTTTATTGAAAAATAAAAGCACAACCTGCTCCAAAAAGATATAAATTATTCCTTGAGTAGGATATGGTTTCACTGCTTGGTCTATAATAAGATCCTTCTACATACAATCTAAACTTAGACGAAAATTTGTTTTCCAATCCAATACTCGCTCCTGGGAAAAAGGTGTCAGAACCGTTGCTTACCTTTTGAAAAGCTAACCTTGGCGTCAAGTAAAACGCAGTTTTTTGATTGGGATGAAACGAAAGATAGAGTGGGAGATGGGTTCTATAAACCAGCACTTCACTAAAGCGAGTTGCTTGTAATTCAAAACCAGCCCCCAAGGCGGCCGCAAATTTACTCGTTTCATTTCCAAGGATTTGGAACTTACCATCTACTAAAATATTACCTACGGCAGATAGTTTTACACCAACATCTAATTTATCTGTTAAACCAAAACGACCAAATATTTCTCCATATGGAAAAACTCCTGAACCCAAATCGCCATTGCCAGAATTGTTGTTGTCTACACTATATGCCCACAAAGCTCCGCCAATGCTGACTTTGTTTTTACCAAGCGCTTTTCCAGTCTGCAAACTACTTAACTGTCCGCATGAAACGGTGAACATTCCTATTGCTAAAAATAAAAGCCAAGCTAAAAAATTAGAGCTAATGTTTCGCATTAAAATTTCTTTGTGTAGAATTGATTTAAAATTATTCTTTGATACTGTCTTTTGTCCATTGACTATCTACCATTCTCCAAATTGAGTCAGGGTTGTCGTTTTTCAATGCTGGTGGAAGTAATTCGCTGGGACAATCTTGAAAACAAAAAGGCCTGGCAAATCTTTTTATTGCACCAGTCCCAACGGAGGTGGTCTGTGCGGCAGTCGTAGAAGGGAATGGTCCGCCATGAACCATTGCATCACAAACCTCAACGCCTGTTGGATATCCATTGAAAATCAAACGACCTACTTTACTTTGCAGCACTTCTACCAGTTCTTTGTATTCTAGTAATTCCTCTTTTTCTCCGTGAATTGTAGCCGTTAAATGACCTTCCAGTTTTTTTGCAAATTCAATCACATCGTTTTTATTCTCTGCTCGGATACTTACAGTGGATGGACCAAAAACTTCTTCTTGTAGGTTTTGATCTTGCAAAAATGTATTTACATCGGAGGAAAGTACATGAGCTTGAACTCCATTGACTCCTTCAGTCTTTTTGCTTGAAAAAGCCAAGTCAATTTTATCGTTTGTTTTTAAGGATTCAAACCCTCGTTCATAATTGGTTTTAATATTACTGGATAGCATTACACCAGGTTGTACTTCCTCTAAGGCTGTTTTGAAATGACTCATGAAGGCTTCGGCGTCCGTAGATTTTTCTGTAATAATAAGTCCAGGATTTGTGCAAAATTGCCCAACTCCCATATTTAAAGATTTGCATAGACCTTTCGCAATTCTTTCGTTTTGCTTTTTCAATATGCTCGGCAAGATGAATACTGGATTGGCACTGCCCATTTCTGCAAAGACAGGAATTGGGACAGGTCTCCGATTGGCTTCGTCAAAAATGGCTTTGCCTCCTTTGAAAGAACCAGTAAATCCAATTGCTGTAATTTTTTCATGGCGAACAATGCCTATTCCGACATCCACAGATTGTCCTTGTAATAAGGAAAAAACGCCGTCTGGCATTCCTGTTTTCTGCGCAGCAAGTAGAATTGCTCGTCCAATCATTTCTGAAGTAGCGGGATGCAAAGGGTGGGCTTTTACTACTACAGGACATCCTGCTGCTAGAGCAGAAGCTGTATCTCCACCCGCAACAGAAAAGGCCAATGGAAAGTTGCTGGCTCCAAAAATACCAACTGGTCCAAGTGGAATTTGCATCTGTCGAATATCTGATTTTGCGAACGGAGCTCGGTTGGGTTCTGCTAAGTCAATTCTAGCATCTACCCATGAGCCTTCTCTTACAACTTGCGCGAAAAGTTTGAGTTGGTTCATCGTCCGTCCTCGCTCGCCTTTTAGTCGGCCACGTGAAAGTGCGGTCTCAGGAGTACATACTTCGAATAACTCATCGCCTAATTCAAGAATCTGATTGGCAATTTCGTCCAAAAACGTGGCTCTTTTTTCAGCTGAAATATTTTTAAAAATAGGATATGCAATACTTGCTTTTTCTACTGCCTCTGAAATTTCTTGCTGTGTCGCTTCTGTGAATAATAGGCTCCCATTTTCACCAGTTGTTGGGTTGCTTGATGTAAATTGAACGGTTCCTGTATGTGATGCTTTTGATCCAATATAATTTGATCCTGTTAATTTCATTTTTATGATTGTTTTATTCTACTGTATTTGTAAGTGTGCCAATACCTTGGATACTAATATTTATTAGATCACCATGATCCAATGTGAATGTATCTGGAGGAACAATTCCTGTTCCGGTCATTAAAAAACACCCTTGCGGGAAACTTGTTTCTCTAAATAAATATTCTACCAATTCTGAAAGTGTTCGTTTGATTTGACTGATAAGAGTTGTACCGCTAAATACCTCGTTTCCATTGCGTACAATTTGTATTGCAATACTGGTATCTGGAGACAGAGCTTCTTCTGTTAAATAGACACATGGTCCAATAGCTGCGGCTCCATCATAGGATTTTGCTTGCGGAAGGTATAAGGGATTCTCTCCTTCAATGTCCCTAGAACTCATATCATTGCCAATGGTATAACCTATGATTTCTGCGCTTGAATTTATCAGTAAGGTGAGTTCGGGCTCTGGAACATTCCATTTAGAATCTTTTCTGATCCGTACATTTTGCATATGGCCCACAGCTCTGAAAGCAGCACTTTTAAAAAACAACTCTGGACGGTCTGCCGAATAAACCCGATCATAAAAATCTCCACCGCCAGCATCTTTTGATTCTTCCATTCTGGCTTCTCTGCTTTTGTAATAAGTAACCCCTGAGGCCCATATTTCCTGGCTTCCTAACGGTGGGAGTAAGTGTTGTTCTATAAAAGCTGTTGCTGAAGTCAACGGAGTCATATTCAGACATTGTTTGCGTATGCTGTCTATCAGGTTGTTCTGATTGATAAATTCATCCCAATCCGTTTCGAAAAGATAAAAATTATCGTCCGAATGAATTATAATTCCTTTGGTTGTTTTGTATGCCTTCATTATATTTAAAGGGTAGCTGATTTTGGTGTAAAATAGGCAATTTCTGTCGAAATAGGCAAGGAGAAAATAAAGAAGCGCCTCATTTTACTAGTCGGTTCGAATTATGGTTACACCAGCTCGAATATTCCAACCTTTATCAAATAGTTCTCCTTCTAAAAAGCCCCTTGATTTGTGAGTGAAATTCATATAGAAATTAGAAGGATTGGTTTCTTTGAAGAGTTTGATGGACAAGGCAACTTTTGCAGCTGCTCCAATTGCTTCGGATTTGAATATTAGATCTTCTCCTCCTATAAGTGTTTCGGGTTGTTTCCAAAGATGGAATTGTGCATCCAAGCTCATCCAATTGTTGTCAATAATATTGGATTTACTTAAGCCGAATCCCCAATGTTCACCATATAAATTATCTCCCAAGCGCACATAAACTTCATTAAGGCTGTTTTCAGTTTTTAGAAAATTTTCGATAAAAATTTCTGTTCCGAAAGGAGAAAGTCCCATTCGGAACATTGGCAGATATTTCATGTTGCCAATAGGAATCATCGGCAATTCAACTTCTGATTTGCCTTCCCAAATATAGCCTCTAATCAATGCGTAATACGCGAAATAGCGAAGTGGATTTAGATAGTTGAGTATCGCCCTTTTTTTAAAATAGTTTAAGTCTACATAAGGTCTGTTTGCAGGAAGAATCAATGTTTCATTTATATGAAATTGAAAGTTATGAATGTCATTAACAAAACTACTTTCGTCTTCACTTGTATTTCGTATATAACGAGCACCGTTAATAAAACTGGAGCCGTAAAGAAAGGCTTCACTTAATTGAAGTTTGCCACTCCGCAGCCATTTATTTCGAATACTGTTGGAAAGCACCATCGTGGATTCAACTCCTCCTATAGCTCTTAATAGTCGTTCTGAAGAGGTATAAAAGCGGTTTCGATTTCTACTCCCATAATAAGTGAGTCCTCCACCGTATGGAAAACGAACGCTGTATCTAGTTTCGGTATACTCTTGTTCTCTAGCTCTTGCACCGTGGCCAAAAACTTCATGCTGAAAAACTCTGATGAATTGATGCCAAGGTAAATCCAGAAGCATACTTTTTGATAATCGATAAGTAATATTTAAAGCTTTGCCAGTCCATTTTTTTTCCTTAAATAGTTGAGGAGGAAGATACTTCTCTTCAAAATTATAAAATAAAAAATTGCCAGTAATAATAATCTCTGCACCCATTAAAGATGTTTGATTCTTATCATAAATGAGGTGATACGGGGCCTGACTTTTCGAAGAAAAGGAAAACGCGAATAGGAAAAGGAACAGTAGTGTATTTTGTTTTAGCATAGCTTGTTCTTCCAAGATATGGTTTTTTTTCATTTTTCTGTTTACAATAAACTTAATTTCCATTTAATATAACAAGCTAAAACCACCCGAATGGGTGATGGTTTAAAAAGTAGGTAATCGTATTTTTGAAATAAAAAAATGAAAACCACGAAACGTTTAACCCCTATTTTTTTAGCCTTATTTTTTTTACCCATTTTAATTTCTGCTCAAGAGTGGAAAACGGTACATCCAATAGAAGATTACACCAGATACGTGGATGGATATTTTAGCTCCGACGATCAAATAATTTTAGTCGGTAACTTTGGAAATATGATTCGTTCTGAAGACGCAGGTGAAACTTGGACTAAAATAGAACTTGGTACAGAAGAGAATTTGACAATTGTTGAAGAAATTCCTGGGTCGGGTGGGATGGAACTTCTATGTGCTTCTTGGACAGAATTGTTTAAATCCACAGATTCCGGACAAACCTGGAATCAAGTCGCAACGGATTATATTCTTGATGATCCGAGAGATATTGAATTTGTTGACGATAATACCGTTTTGTTAGCAGACAGAAGCGGTTTGGTTTTTAAATCTGAAGATAGTGGCAATACTTGGGATTCGATCCGGGTTACAACAGAGCGGCATTTTTGGGAAATGGATGTATTTGAATCCGGAAAAGGTTGGGCTGTTACCTATTCAGGAGATGTATATCAAACATTGGATGCTGGGAGTTCATGGGATTCTATTGCATTTAATGAATCAACTTTTTCAAGGGCGATTCATTTCGTAGATGAAATGACAGGATATGTTGTAGGAAGAAGCGGAAAATTTTTGAAAACTATTGATGGTGGACTTACTTGGGACGAGATTGATGAATCAGGCTTTCCAAGCCAGCCAAGCACTTTTCAAATTGTAAACGACAATGAATTTTATGTTACCACCTTGACTGGCTATCAATATGCAAAAAGTATTGACGGAGGGATCAATTGGCAAATGATTGATGGAGTGAATTATGAAACGAACAGAAACTATAAATTTAAAATACTTGATGATGGAAGGTTTTGGTTGATTGGAGATAGACAAGTTGT
>CALIAG010000246.1 GCA_938041325.1 uncultured Saprospiraceae bacterium
TGTGCCTCCAGAGGATTCAAAACTAAAGCCACCATCATCTGCTCCGGGGCAAGAAGGATCAACTGAATTGACTTGAAACCTGAGTTCTTCTGGTTCTTCAATGAGAATGCTTCGCTGGCTTTGACAGTTGTTGCCATCATATACGTTTACAATATAAGTTCCTGCAGGAAGTTCTTCAAAAACGGGTGAAATTTGGACATCTATATTTCCTTCTAGGGCATAAGTAAAATCAGCAGCGTCTGTGTCCACGTTTACAACAAAACGACCATCGGTTCTTCCATTACAACTTACATTTTCTTGTTCAATCTCAATTTCTGCGGGCGTCGGTTCTAGCAACTCAAAAATAAATGTCTCGGTACACCCTTCTCCATCCGTCAGATCACACAAATAAGTCCCTGCTGCTAAGCCTTGAATATTATCTTCCATTCCAACTGGCACAAAATCCAATGCTGGCCAATGGATACCAATGTCCCCATCCAAGGAGCTGCTCACCACCAGTTGAATACTTCCATCCTCTCCACCCGGACAAGTCGGGTAGTTTAAGTTTGCTTGTATTTCATAAGTACAACTTGTGGCAACAGGATTTACCGTCACTTGCGCGAACAGTGAATTTGCTGCGAAGCAAGGAAGAAAAAACAAAATAGACTTTAGAATCTTTTGATACATTCCAGTTGGTTACATGCTATTAATTTTTCAGGCTTATTCTTTGGAAAACCAATGAATAATGCCGTTTAGGTAAAGTGTGTGCAATCAGGTATTTAAAATAGTTAGGCAGTATTATTACATAATTTAAGACATATTAAATGCCAATTAAAACCTAATAGCTCCAAAATGTAGGAGTCCAAAGCAGTTTTTCTTATCTTTGTTGCTATGAAAACAGTGTCATTGGACCTATTTAATTTGGTGAAATCCCTCTCTAAACAGGAGAAAAGGTATTTTAAACTCTATGCTTCGAGACATATTATTGGAGAGCAAAACAACTATGTCCTCCTCTTTGATGCCATTGATAAACAAAGTGCTTATAATGAAGAAAAGATCAAGAAGAAGTTTGAGGGAGAAACCTTTGTCAAGCAGTTGCACGTAGCTAAAAACTATCTTTACAAGCTGATTTTAAGCGCTTTACGCCAATATCAAGCCAATACCAAAGAAGATGATTTTTATAACCAGATGAAAAATGTCCAGATACTTTTCGACAAAGGGCTTTATAAACAAAGTGAAAAAATTGCCAATAGAATAAAGAAGTCTGCGGTAGAAAATGAGCGCTTTTTACAGGTTTTAGAAATTTACAATTGGGAACACACCACCATCCATGTCCACAATAACTTTAAGAAACTGGATCATTATATCAATGTAGATTTCCAAGAAGTAATGGCCAACCTAGAGAAATACCAAAATTACCTTGATTTTCAACTTTTGATTGATCAAATCTTTGTTCCTTATTGGAAGAAAGGAAGTATTCGCAATGAAAAGGACAAACAAGTCTTGAGTCAATTATTTGAAAAAGATTTGTACAAAAGTGCAGAGAACGCCAAGTCTTTTAATGCAAGGTATTTTTATCACAATGCCCGTTTTACCTACCATTATTTAATCGGAGAATTGGAGATGTGTTTGACACATACGGAGGAGCAGGTGAAGATGTTTGAGGATTTAAATTTTAAAGAAATCCAGATCAAAGGGGTGGCCAGATATGTCTCTGCATTGATCAATCTTTATCTGGTTCAAAAAGACCTGGGACAATATCAGGAAGCGATCCTGAGCTTGCAGAAAATTCGAGAAATTCCTACGAAGACGAAAGTTCAAAAAGCGAGATTCTTCATTCGATCATTTAATTTGGAAATTGACTTTTACATTTCTACAGGAAGGTTTAGCGAAGGAGTTAAAAACATTCTGCCTTCTCTGGAAACCTTTAAGGAGTATTATAATTTGATTGAAAAAACGCAACGGATAAACGCTTTCTATAATTTAGCTTATTTGTTTTTTGGAGCTAAGCAATTTGACTCCTCACAAGATTGGATCAATGAATTATTAAATGATCCTGAACTAAAAACAAGAGAAGACATTCACAGCTTTGGTAGGCTATTGAATTTATTTATTCACTTCGAATTGGGCAATGACCAATTACTGGAACACATCGTCAAGTCTACTTCCCGTTTTTTATCGAATAGAAAAATATTGTACAAAGTAGAAACCATCATCCTTTCTTTTATTAAAAAATATCCGAGTTGGATTTCAAAGAAAGACATCGTTTCAGGATTTAAAGACTTGCGCACAGAACTGCAAACGCTTACGAAGGATGAGTATGAAAATCGTGCTTTTGCTTACTTTGATTTTTTGGCTTGGTTGGATAGTAAAATCGAAGGGGTGGAATTTGAGCAGGTGGTGCAAGGGAAGCATTTGAGTTAAGGAATGGAGGTGATCGAACGGACTTATGACGTATTTTTTTTTGAACCACCGAAGGAATGAGAAACGAGTAGATTTAAAAAAAGGCTGAACCACGGAAGGAACGGTAGAACACGGAAGACGAGCAGACGTAATAAAAATAAGAAGGACACGGAAGTTATTTTATCTTCGATAAAATTGGTCACGTCAAATTTCAACAAAAACAGAGCACTTATTTTGTCCTTTTTTCTCCTTTCACGACCAAAAAAATGCGCAAGCCTTTTTTAACTTCCGTGTCCTTTTTCCCCTTCAACCAATCGTCTAAAGTGCTCTTCTGTCTCTCCAGTGGTTCAATTTTTTCCTTTCAAAATACAAAAAAATGCGTAAGCAATTTTAACCGCCCATTCGTTGTCCCAAAACTTTCATTAAACAACAACAAAAAAACGGTGTCTAATTAAAGACACCGTTCGATTGCATGAGAGAGAATTTCTAATTAAGAAGTTGTTTT
>CALIAG010000247.1 GCA_938041325.1 uncultured Saprospiraceae bacterium
TATTGTTGGAATACATGACATGAATAGCAGCGCTCGAAAAGGTTTTGGAGTAACCGTTAAAACAAAGAATTTCTTACAGGATTTAAAAGCTAGAACTAAAGTTGTTTTAGTTGTTTTTGGAAATCCATATTCCTTAAAATACTTTGACAGTTTCGACCATTTGGTAGAAGCTTACGATGACAATGAAATCACTCAAGACGCGACTGCACAAGGTTTATTTGGTGCATTTTCTCTTCGTGGAAAATTACCTGTAACCGCTTCCCCTTCCGCAAAGTTTAATGACGGAATTACAACTCCAAAATTATTCAGAATGGGGTACAGTCTTCCTGAAAGTGTAGGACTCGATTCTAGGGTTTTAACTAGGATTGATGCTTTGGCCATTGATGCAGTTCAGACTAAATCAACGCCGGGCTGTGTAGTACTCGTTGCAAAAGATGGCAAGGTCGTTTATGAAAAAGCTTTTGGCCACCATACTTATAGCAAAAAGCGCAGAATGAAGACGGATGATATTTTCGACTTGGCTTCCATTACCAAAGTCGCTGCCTCTACTGTTTCTACCATGAAACTACATGAGCAAGGAAAAATCAACATTTACAATAAAATGAGTCAATATCTTCCGGACCTTGTCAATACCAACAAAAAGGATATTGCTGTTCACGACATGATGACTCACCATGCTGCTTTGCATCCATGGATTCCTTTTTTCGAGCAAACCGTTTCTTCAAAAAAATATCCTCTTCCTAAATATTATAGCAAAACGCCAAAAGAAGGTTTTTCAAGAAAAGTAACAGAAAAACTCTACATGAAAGATGACTTTGTCAATGAGATGTGGCAGCAAATTTATGATTCTGAACTTAGGCCAAACAAAGAATACAAGTACAGTGATTTGGGCTTTTTTATGGTTGGAGATATGGTCGGAAAAGTAAGTGGAAAACCATTGGAGAAATATGCTGCTGAAAATTTTTACAAACCCCTTGGTTTGAGTACAACAACTTTTAATCCGTGGAAGGAACATGAAATTTCAAGAATTGTCCCTTCAGAAGATGATAAATACTGGAGACGACAAAAAGTACAAGGTTATGTACATGACATGGGAGCCGCTATGTTGGGAGGAGTGAGTGGTCATGCCGGTCTCTTTTCAAGTGCAAACGATTTGGCCATTTTAATGCAAATGATTTTGAATGGAGGTTACTACGGTGGAGAACGATTTTTAGACTCTGAAACCATTCAAACCTTTACCAACCGTTGTCCGGATTGTACCAGAAGAGGAATTGGCTTTGATATGCTTCAAACCAATAAGAACCTGAGTCAAAATCTTTCTCAAAAAGCTTCGTTAAGTACCTATGGACATCTTGGTTTCACAGGAACTTGTACCTGGGTTGATCCTGAAAACAATATCGTTTATGTCTTTTTATCAAATCGTACTTATCCTTCAATGAAAAATTATAAATTGAGTGAGAAGGATTATCGACCGAATATTCAAAGCATAATTTACGATGCGCTCATAAAATAAGCCCTTTACTTTTTGACTTACAAAGTTGATTTCAATCATATGAACTTACCCTTAAAGTTTGCCCGCAGATACTTACTTGCTAAGAAATCGACTAATGCAATCAACATTATTACGGGAATATCTGTGTTTGGAATTGCCGTAGGTACTGCTGCTCTTGTTCTTGTACTTTCTGTATTCAATGGATTTGAAGATTTGATCACCGGACTGTTTAGTTCCTTTAATCCAGATATAAAAGTTACTCCGGCAGAAGGAAAAGTTTTTACAATAGAAGATGAAAAAATTGCTCAAATAAAATCTATTGATGGAGTCCTTTTTGTTTCCAAAACAGTCGAAGAAGTCGCTTTTTTTGAAAATGAAGGAAGTCAGGATTTTGGAACATTAAAAGGAGTTGACGGAGAATACGTTAAAGTTACTGGAGTCGATTCAACGATTAGAGAAGGTGTTTTCAAACTGAAGGAAGAAGGAAAAAATCTAATTGTAATGGGCGTTGGGATGAGGAATAAATTATCGGCAAGTGTTGATAATATCAATCCGATTAACGTTTATATGGCCAAACGAAAAACTCGTGGGCCAACTGACAAGCCCTTTCGCTCTAAATTTGCATATCCCGCAGGCACCTTTGTTATCCAACAAGATTACGACAGTCAATATGTTTTAGGTGATTTGGAATTCGCGCAATCTTTAATGGAATATAAAAATGGAGAAATTGGAGCCATCGAAATCAAACTCAAAGAAAATGCTGTGGCTCAAAATGCTGTTGCAGAAATCCACAGCATTTTAGGGGAAGGTTTTGTGGTCAAAGACCGATATCAACAAGATGAAGCCTTTTTAAAACTAATGAATCTTGAAAAATGGATGTTTTATTCCCTTTTTAGCCTTTCATTGATTTTAGTAGCTTTCAACTTAATTGGTTCCTTATGGATGATTGTTATTGATAAGAAAAATGACATTTCTATCCTAAAATCCATGGGTGCAGAAGATAAAGTAATCCGTAAAATATTTCTAAGCGAAGGTTTTTTACTCTGTGGAATAGGAATGGCCATTGGCTTTTTCTTAGCAGTAGCCTTCTATATAGGTCAAAAAACGCTCGGAATCATCCCAATTCCAGAAGGATTTATAGTTGATGCTTACCCGATTAGCATGCGTTTAATGGATTTTATTGTAGTCGGGATCACCGTGTTCATCATAGGCTTTTTAGCGAGTTATCCGCCTGCATTAAGGGCAGAAAGAGTCCCAGCTTTGATGAGAGAGGGCTAATTTTATCCTTTACAACAGCTCCAACCCTGCGAATCACTCAAATCTGGAGATAAATATATTTTTATCTCTCCTTATAATTTGCTTATTTTTGTGCTTTTAAATTTTAATCACTCTACTTTAAGTGACAACAGTATCTAATGGAAGATTGGAAGTTTGATTTTGAATGGTTACAAGTTAGGCACTATGTTAAGGACACCTTGGGATACCCTGAGTTACCAGAACTTAATACTATCCTCTTAATGATAGGAGTTCAGGAATTGGGTCGATTTAAAGATGAATGGACCAAGGAAGAAAAACAAGACTTGATGCACATCGCTGTTTGTCACTTGATGACTTATGACGGTTTTTATGAATTCCATGGCAGAGATGCAGACGGGTGGCCCCATTACAAATTGAAAAAACAAATTAAAATAAAAGGCGTAGAACCTCAAGAACGCTTGCTCAAAGAAAAAGCAATATATTATTTTAAAGAGTTAGATCAGCAACATAATAATTCGCAAAATGACAATGAAACTTCTAATTAAATCAATACTCCCTCTTTTATTTGCCATTCTGTTTCTTTCAGGATGTTCTTCTGATAAACGCACATTCGTTACCATAGAAACCAATCATGGAAACATGGTGGCTGTTCTTTATGATGAAACACCAAAACACCGTGACAATTTCAAAAAGCTGGTTGAAGAAGGCTTTTATGATGGTTTGCTTTTCCACAGATGTATTGGAAATTTCATGATTCAAGGTGGTGATCCGGATTCAAGAGATGCCGAAGCAGGTGCACGATTGGGTAGTGGTGGACCTGGCTATTTGATTGATCATGAAATTGGTGCTCCGCACATACGAGGCACATTATCCGCAGCTCGAACGGGAGGCGGTGCCAATCCCGATAAAAAATCATCCGGCTCCCAATTCTTCGTTGTACAAGGCCTTGTTCAAACGCCAGAGCAGTTGGACCAATGGCAAAAAAGAAAAGGTTTCGTTTATAACGAAATGCAAAGAGAACTATATACTACAGAAGGTGGACGCCCAGAACTAGATGGTGACTACACCGTATTTGGTGAATTAATATCAGGCTTGGAAGTTGTAGATAAAATCAATAGCCTACCTACTGATCGAGGCAATCGACCTTTAGAAGATGTCGTTATGAAAATTAGATTAGGCAAACGATAAACCATTTATTCCAAACAAAAAATTGACAAAATATTAATCCTTCATGAAGTCATTAAATTATATACTTGCTTTAAGTATTCTTTTCTTAGTCGGTTGTGCTAAACCAATTTCAAAGTTTACTTTTTCAGAAGAAGTCAGAATTGCACCGATTTCTATCAACTTCGAAAACCAATCACAAAAAGCAGAAACCTACGAATGGGATTTTGGAGATGGCAATACTTCTACTGATGAATCACCATCACATAGGTACACCGGTTCCGGAAATTATCTCGTGCGATTGCGCGCAATAAAAGAAGGAAAAGTAACCACTAGTGAAAAACGCGTCGTAGTTGATGCACCGGAAATCTGTTTGGTTGAATTGGAAACAGAAATGGGAACAATGACCATTAAGCTTTTTGATTCGACTCCAAAACATAGAGATAATTTTATAAAATTAGTAGAAGAAGGTTTTTACGATGGATTGCTTTTTCATCGAGTCGTTAATGGTTTTATGATTCAAGGCGGTGATCCGAATTCTAAAAATGCTGGTCCAAAAAAACGATTGGGATCTGGTGGTCCTGGTTACCGAATCCCCGCAGAATTTGTAGATACCTTGGCCCATGTCAAAGGAGCACTTGCTGCTGCTAGAACTGGTGGACCATCCAATCCAGAAAAAGAATCTTCTGGTTCTCAGTTCTACATTGTTCAAGGTCGGAAAATACCATCTAAACAACTAAAAATTTATGAAGCCCAAAAAGATATTCGATATACAGAATCTCAAATAGATATTTATACAAATCAAGGAGGAACCCCTCAATTAGATCAGGGATACACTGTTTTTGGTCAAGTCGTCAAGGGCTTGGATGTAATAGACAAAATTGCAGCAACAGAGACAGATGGCGACCCTCCGAAGGGCGCTAGCCGTCCAAAAACAGATGTAACCATGAAAATGAAGGTGATTAAGTAACCACCTTAGTTTCTATTCGTAGAAAAAGAAAAGAAAATTTAAAGATGAAAGGCAAATACCTAGGAATTGATGTTGGAGGATCTGGAATCAAAGGCGCGATTGTGGATTTAAAAAAAGGAGAATTGATCACTGAACGTTTTCGTGTCCCTACACCTAAGCCATCGCTTCCTAGCGCATTAGGAGAGGCTTTTAATGAAGTCGTTGAACATTTTCAATGGAATGATGTCATCGGCTGTGGATTTCCAGCGATCATTAAAGATGGAATTTCTTATTCTGCTTCCAATATCCACAAAAAATGGATGGGAGCCAACGTATCAAAAATATTGGGAAAAGCTTCCGGTTGTAAAGTATTGGTTTCGAATGATGCTGATGTTGCAGGCCTTGCCGAAGTACATTATGGAGCAGGAAGAAATGCCACAGGTACGATTTTGATGATCACTATCGGTTCTGGTCTAGGATCAGGTTTATTTATAAATGGCGAGTTGGTACCGAATAGCGAATTAGGCCATGTCTATCTAAAAGATATGGATATAATTGCGGAACGTTATGCTGCAGATTCTGCGCGCAAAAACGAAGGGCTAAGCTGGGAAGAATGGGGACTTAGATTTGATAAATATCTTCGTCACATTGAGTTTTTATTTTCTCCTGATCTTTTCATTCTTGGTGGTGGTGGAAGCAAAAAATTTGATCAATTTTCACATGTCCTAACTTGCAAAACAGAAACAGTTCCTGCAGAGTTAAAAAACCATGCTGGTATAATCGGAGCTGCTTATTATGCAAATAAAAAAAAGTCTTTGATACTTGAATCAAAGACTTTATAGTTTTATAATTTTTTTTCAAATTCTATGGCAGCTTATTTATAAAAGACTGATAACGCTCCTCTCCTGTAGGAGTCTCATCATCGCTGCATTCAATTGCTATGTTCTCAATTACAGAAATTCGACTTGCATCACTTGGTCTTGTGTTCAACCATTCCATTTCCTGATTACTCTCCAATGCAAGTTCTATTATACTCTTAATTCCAGTCGCTTGATAGTTGAATGGACAAATAAGTTCAATTCCAAAAGCATCTGCATCCAAAACTTCTTCTTTCGAAAAAGCTAAGTCTCTCAGCCAAGGTCCTACTGATGGTAAAATATCATCCGCTCTCCCAAAAAGAATATTGCTCATATCCTTGGCCTCATACTCTTCGAACATTTTATTCATCAAAATTTCATTTTCAGCATAATTGACTTCATGTGCTAATAATGCTATGAGTTGACTTTCGTTTTTTATAAATTTTAAAATTCCTGTAGATATAAACAAATGACCTCCTGGAGCCGAGAACACTATTTCCATTTCATCATTTTGAATAACAGTTACATCCCAATCAAACACTTCACGCGTCTTCACAGTGATGGTATTGGTAATTGCTCCCAAATGTTGATTCAAGTAGATATTAAATTCTTTATAAACCGCTTTGTCTAATAAAGGAAATTCTGAAGGATTCTCTTCGATACTCGTTTTAATAATTGAGCCAATGTCTTTTCGATCTTCTAATGTGAAGTCTTCTTTAAATTGATAGACTACTTTATCACCATCTTTTTTACAAGAAGTGAACAAGAGACTAAACAATAATAGAAGAACGGGAAAGGTTCTGTAGGATAAATTCATGGTTGTCAAAGGTTAATTGTGCTGGGAGGAGCTAAAAGAGAGGTATGTATACAGGGTGATTTAACAAAAAAGGTGCCACACGGGCACCTCCTTTGTTAAATCAATTCTATTCTTTGGAAACTTATAATTTGTATTTTTATTCTTGCTAGTCTAGTTTAGACTTCTTTGTGAGCACTTATAAAGGATAATACGTCTATGTCTTCAGAAAGGTTTGGAACCCATTCAAAAAGTAAATAGTGTGATGCATGGTCTTCTATTAATGCATCCCGTAGAAGGTTAAACGCTTTTTTCTTATTGTTCAATAAAAAGTAACAAGAGGTTTTACAATATTTTATATCCGTGCTTACGACATACATTTCAGATTCTTCTAATACTTCCAGTGCTTCTTTTTCATTGCCAATGTCCATTAAGAAATTAGCGTACAATAGCCAAAACTTTGAAGTTTCAGGAGCGGTATCTGATGCTTTTCGATAATAAATCAATGCCTTATCGAGAATGCCAGTTTGATAGTATGCATTTGCTAATGCAGCCATATACTCCTCTCTTCTCGGATTCAATTCGTAGGCTTTTTTATAATAGCCGATTGCAAGTGGCCAGTTGTTTTCAAAAGCATAGCATTCTCCGATGCGAAAATAAATACGACTTTCTTGTTTGTTCAGGCCAAGTGCTTCAAAGTAATAAGTCTTGGCTAATTTTTGGTTTTTCAAACCTTGATGACACAAACCCATCTTTAATAGTAAATCTGCATCGGCGTCAAAATGCTCCAGGCAATCTTCAAAAACACTTAGGGCGCTCTCATAACGCTTGATTTTGATAAGACTGTCTGTAGCACTTCGATAAGCCAATTCAAATTTCTCATCAATTAGAAAAGCATATTCAAAAGCATCTGATGCTTCGGAATGTCTTTCCAAAGCTTGATACGCATGTCCGAGGTTGTACCAAGCAATGTGAGAATAAGGGTCATTGTCTATAATATATTGGTGAATTTCTATGCTTTCTTCATATTTTCCGGATAGCTCAACTCCCAACCATAACCTTTCAAGAGCAAGACTATTTCTATTGTCTGTCAAGATTGCTTGCTTAAGTGATTTGAACATTTTTTGAAAATCCTGTAAATTTTCGAAGATCAATGCTTCGCAAAAATAGATACTGGATAAATCAGGTTTGGAGGCTTCGGATTTTAAGCCATCTAAAATATTAAATGCTTCATCTACTAAGCCAAGGCTTACCATGGCTTCTGCTCTCAATAAAAATATTTGCACTTCAGCTGGTTCGTATATGATTGCTTCTTCAGTAATCTTTAAAGCCTCTGCAGGTTTTTCTAATTGCAAGTAAATTTCAGCTTTTCGAATGTACAATTCGGCGGTGTATTTGTGTTGATTCAGTGCATGTTCTATGACCTCCAACGCTTTAGGTAGTAAATTAGCCTCTACATAATGGTTTATTAGGTCAATAAATACCGTTTCCTCAAAGAAACCTACCGTTCCCTTCTGTGACATAGCCTCATACTCATTAATTAAGCCAATCAGGGTATTATTATGTTTGTATTGATCTTGATTCATAATTAGGGTGGTATTAAGTTCAAGGTAAATATAGAGAAAAAAAGATCAATTTTTCATCACTGCAGTTGTTTATAATTAAGGCTAAGTCATTGTGGTTAATCCTTCTAGACATTATATTAAAACTTCATAACATGTTAGTTTTTAATAAATTAAGAATATAAAATATTTGAAATTGTTTTTATCTTTCATTTAATCCATTCTATTTCACACATCAATATATTTATTTTTATATAAAGCGTTATTTTTCATATTAAGACTCTTTTTAATACGAATAAAGCGAGGTTAACCCCTTTTTTCATATAGTAAATTTGTGACATTTATTCAAGAAGTCTTATAACAAGCTTTTTTCACATTTTTTCAAAAACATACCACTCTCTATGAGTTGACGACCGTTAACTCAGAAATCCGCACATCCAGAAAAATATAATTTATAGAAGCACATGAAAAGTGAATTTCATGCACAGAAAGAGCGGTCACACATTCAAGAAAAATAAAGCGATATATTCAAGAAAATTACAATTTCAGCAAAAACAGATAGGAAAAAAGTATAAATGTTAAAGTTTTGAAGTTGGCCAAAAAAAATACGGATTGACTCTAATTTGAATCAATCCGTATTTCATTTTTACTATTCTGTGCTTAATTCCGTTGCCTTTGTTGACGTGCTTGTCGACGTCTCTGCATGGCCTTAAGCACCTCTCCTTTAAATCTTTTTTCAGCTTGAGGCAATCGAACCACTTTTCGAATTGCAAGAACAGTTTTAAATTTTTCGAAGTAAGCTTTTTTTAGATCCAATTCTTTTTGTTCTATTTCAAATCGTTTATTAAGATAGGCTTCTAATTCAGAATCGCTCATATTATTAGTTTCTCCATCTCCCTCCACTCCTTCTCTTAAGTCTCTACTCTTTTTTTTGAACTCATTATATACGGGCCAAAATTCAGACGCTTCATTCGGTGTTAGATCAAGCTGTTCTGTAATGTACGCAATGCGCATTGATTCAATTCTTTCCTCTTTAGATCCGTGTTGAGCAACAGCTATATGGGTCAAGAACAACAATAACGTCGCTATTAAAAAAAACTTTTTCATACTCAATAAATTTTAAACAGTCGTAATAAATATACATTTGGATTATAACAATTCCTCTAATTCAGACTCGTCAAGTTCATCAATAAAATTTTCAATATAGGAATCCAATTCTTTCTCTTCAATTGTTTCAAAAACATCCAGCTTAAACTCTTCCGCAGCTATTTGCATAATCATTTCTTCATCAAAGTCATCCAGATTATTGTTTACATATTCCTGCATTTCATCTGAACTAAGATCTTCCATCGCCAACATTGGAGTTGAGCTATCATTAAAGAATAACATTCCAGCAATCAATAAGACAAGTAGAGAAGCCAAGCCAAAGGCATAGCGAGGAGTAAATAGCGCCGCAAAGTTATTTATAATTCCATCTAACCAACTCCTTTTCCTTTCTGGGGAAATTGATTGTTCCTCTTTAGCGAACAATTCGCTCGCCAAGTCATCGCTTAAACTATCAAAATAATTCACTGGTACCTTGAAAGGGTTTGCCTTTTCAAGGTTTGCTAAAAATGGAGAAACCTCCTCTAACTCTTTTTTTATTTCATCGTTTTTGCTCATGGCAAAAAATATTTTATTAACAATACTAGGCACTTCCCCTTCCCAGAAAAAATGCTTCTATTTTTTTTACTGCATGATGATAAGAAGCTTTTAGTGCCCCTTCAGATGTTTTCAAAACTTCAGACATCTCTTTATAACTTAGCTCATCATAATATCGCATATTGAAAACAACCCTTTGCTTGTTCGGCAAAGTAGTCAATGCCTTTTCCAAACGAATTTGAGCCTCATCTCCATCGAAATAAGGATCAGCTTCAAGTTGGTTGGCTAACAAATTATCATCGCTGTCTAAAGAAGTAGTTGCTTTCTTTTTTTTCTTATTCAAAAAAGTGATGGCCTCGTTAGTTGCGATTCGATAAAGCCACGTGTATAGCTTAGAATCGCCTTTAAAATTATGAATGTTTCTAAACACTTTTATAAAGGTGTTTTGTGTAACATCATTGGCGTCATCATGTGCCAGTACCAGTCTTCTAATTTGAAAGTATAAACGTTCTTGATACTTCTGCATTAAAAGTCTAAATCCCTTTTCTGCACTTTTTTGCTCCTTTAGAAACGACAAAATTTGCTCATCAGAAATGTTTTTTACCGATGCGTGCAATTGTTGCGATTTATGTATTTGACTAGAAATTATAGTTATGGTTTAAAAAGTAATCAGCTTTTCAAAATCTTTTTACGGTAATATTCATACTAAGTTTAATGTAAATAGCCTAAAAGGAAGGTTTTTGCCTGTAGTTTTGTGTAAATGGCAAAGCCCTAAAGGGGAATAAATAGTAAAAATAAATGCTTACTTGGTGAGTTTTTCTTGCTTTACGCCTTTTAATTGGAGTTTTTTGTGTTGCTGATGACGCATAAATAGAATCAAAAAACAACATAAAAATATACCTATTCCTATACCGATTCTTGTCCAAAGTGCTTGCTCTGACTTAATTCTACTTAGCAAGAAGAATGGATTGACCTCTCCTGGTGTACCCGCGCCATCAAGGATTTCCCAGTTTTCAAAATCACTATTGTCCAAATGTGGAAGTAAGAGGTTCAAGGCAAATAAAGAATCTCGGGGATCAACCTTGTAAGAAACGCTATCTACTGCAGCACCGTCATTGGTAAAAAGACTAAGTGTTTCTTTCTTTTTACTTAAGCCAAAAAGAAAATTCCCAACTATTTTTCCAGTGTTTGGAAACACTTTTCTAAACGTTGTACTATCCTCGCAGATCACCAAATAGGAATCGGGATGCAATACTACAGGAGGTATTTTAAAGCTGTTCTTTTTATCAGTAAAAATCCAATCTTTTAAATAAACGGATTGGTCCGATCGGTTATAAAGTTCAACCCAATCTCCCGTTTCTTTGTTATTTGCACTGACTTCATTGATCATTACTTGACCTTCCAACGGATGGGTATATTTTTCGAAGACTGCATTAATTGAATACTTCCTATCTTTTTCTAAATCCAATGTTAGTTCAAAAGTATTGTCATCCAAATCTATTCCTTCCCAATGAGAAAAGCGGTATCCGAAATTTGGAATTGCCTGCAATCGAATGGGAATGTGGTCAAAATAATGTCCCTCAAATTTTTCGTTTTTGAGTTTGATGTTTTCATTGAGAATAAGCGTTCCGCCAGGGTTGGCAGAAAGTTTGACATTTACAATATCTCCAGTTTGAAATTTCTCTTGAATATGCTGCAACACATGCTCAGGCCGTTTGCGAGCAAATCTTCGCATACGATTGATATGCAAAATCCATTTTTCTCTACTCAAATTCCATCGGTCATGGTGGCGAGTAATCTCAGACTCGTATTCATTATAAAATTTATCAATCTTTCTGACGACCCTTTCTGGCTCCAGAGTGGTATTGATACGATCTGCAAAACGGTTGATAAAGTTCGCTTTGAAGTCTTCGTTTTCCAAAAGATTTCTCAGCAAGAAAGTACTCCATGGAGGATTAGGCCAATCCGGACCATTGGGTTCTGTATGAAATTCTAAACTATTCTTATTAAAAGATTTGGAAGAATGTAAGCCAAAGCCCCAATCTGTATCATATAAAATCCATCTCCATTTTCCTGTTGGTCTTTGAGCTCTCCAAAATTTTATATTCCCGCCTGCATCTCTATTGTCAAAATAAATTTGAGCAATTTGATAATCCATAAAATTGTCAACATCCATTTTGGATTTTATATATGCAAAGTGGCTTGGATCTTTTAATCCCTTTTCTTTTATATAGTTCAACATTAATTTATAATGCCGAAGACTTCCTCTTTTTACTTCTCCACGATGCTCCACTAAGTCAATACTGTCTTTGTCTAACTCATGATGGCCTTCTATGAAATATCGATTTACCTTTTCACGGATATTGTAAATTCCCCAATAATCACCATTAAGGTAAACGTGGGATGGTCTACTATCTTGGACATCAATATTCCATTTTTTGACAAGATCCGTCATAAAGGCATCTCTAAAATGCGACTTCCCCCAATCACTTCCTGAGTTTCTTAAGACCAAAAATTTAAATTTGTTCAAACCCTTTTTACCAAATACCTTGTGCTTGATGCTTTTTTTACCATAGCGATCACGTGCCACTATAGTCATTGATTTCTGAGGAAAAAGGCGGCTCATTCCTCCGAAAAGACGAAAGCCTGTAACGGAGTTAAATTCATTTTTACCATTGTGCTCAAAAAACTCAGTATTGATTAAGACTTCTCTTCTGCTCCAGAAATTTGCACCATCCTTTTTCCAAAGCGAATCGATGGCATTAGGACCTTTTACGTAAAGGCCAGTTTCCGAATCGAATAATATCGAAGGTGTAATTGCAATAGATAGCGTAGGAAAAGCAGTAGGAGGTTGGTCTATAAAATACGAATGAGTGATAATTTTACTTTTCTCTTTATTGTTGTATGCCTTCGCACGAACAATAGTATTGTCATCAATCTTTATCTCCTTGCGGTAAGGAATGCTTTTTCTATTGGGAACAGAACCGTCAATGGTATAAAAAATATCTGCTCCAGGAGATCTAAGGGTAATATTGAAAGGTTCATCATAGAAACCACCTTGTTTTGAAAACTCAATTTCAAGGTATTTTTTCTTTTTTTTCACGACATCAGCCTCTTGCGACCATGCAAAGCTGGTGACAAGGAATAGAAAGGATAGTATGCTTAGTGTATGTCTCAAATTATTCTATTTCCAAGGATAAGCAAAATAGAGTTTTTAACTCAATTAGTAAACCTTAAACCGAGTAATTTTCACATTTACAGTATTTTTTTTCTTAATATGTAAAATCTCTAGGATTAACATTTTTAGATTATTATTGTACATTACGCATCTGTTTAGTTACTTGTTGCCAGGTAGAAGAATTTAACTTGTGCTCCTTTTTTAACTAAATGAACATTTTGGCTCTGTAAGTGAATTAATCAGGTATGAATTTTCTGTTTCATATATTAGGAAGGCTGTATTTTTTCTTGAAAGGATATACGATCGAAAACAATTGGCCCAAAGACGTTAAAAAGGCAATGGTAGCCATCATTCCTCATACCTCAAATTGGGATTTTCTTTTTGGTGTTCTCTCTAGACAATTGATCGGAAGAGATATCAAATTTGTTGGAAAAAAGGAATTGTTTAAACCTCCTTTTGGCTTTTTCTTTAAGATGATGGGCGGCTATCCTGTAGATCGGTCCAAACGAACCAACTTCGTAGATGCGGTAGTTGATATTTATAATTCTAAAGAGGAGTTTTATATTGGAATAGCTCCTGAAGGGACGAGAAAAAAAGTCAAAGAATTAAAGTCTGGATTTTACTACATAGCCAAGGGTGCAAACATTCCCATTATTGTAGCCACCATCGATGCAGGCAACAAAAAGCTGGTCTTTTCAAAACCTTTTTACCCTACAGATGACAAAGAAAAAGATTTTGAATGGTTGAAAAATTACTGTTCTCAATTTCAAGCTATAAACCCTGAAACCAGCTGGCCATAATTATTTGTAAAATTAGGGACAAAGCTGTACATCCTTTTCCTTCCGTTAAAAAAAAACAGGACCTTGGTGTCTAAATCTAAATAACACCTTTTTCAAAGCTATTATCAACCTATTTACAACTATTACCTATGAAGTTTAAATTCATTTACACTGTATTTGCACTAGCTGCATTGGGCTTTCTATTTATAAGTTCATCTGGCGGAAGGGCTGCCGCTCAAAACTGGGGAAACACAGGAGCTCCCGGAGACCAAGTACTGACCAACGGGCAGCCAAGAACTTGCGTTTCTTGCCATAACAACAGCGCAGCTATTCAAGTGACTGTTGAAATAGATGTAAAAGATCAGGATGGAATGTCCGTCAACTCAATGGGATATATTCCCGGCGAAACCTATCAGGTTGAAGTGAATGTAATAACTGCAGTAGGTTCACCAGGAGGATTTGGATTTCAAATCCTTTGTTTGAATGCGGAAGAAGGAGTAGAAGGACCAGAGGTTTCTAACTGGTCAAATGCAAGTTCGAATGCACAGATTGCAACTGCAGGTAATACAGGACGAACTTATGTTGAACAAAATGGATTAAGCTCTACCAGTAGCTTTACTGCAGATTGGGTTGCACCTGAAGTAGGTTCAGGAGTAATAACCTTTTATTCTTGTGGAAATGGGGTTAATTCAAATATGGCCAATACTGGAGATGGAGCAGCTTGTACCACTTTAACTTTGGAAGAGATTCCACCGGTCTCTACTTCGGAATTAACCCAAAAAACAACTCATAAAATATTTCCAAACCCTACTTCGAACGAATTTCACTTGTCAACAGAGGTAAAAGAAGCAGACGAGTACGATGTAAACATTTATACCTTAACTGGTCAAAAAGTTGCAACCAAAAATTTCAATTTAAATGCTGGGTCAAACCTACTTCCTTTTAATATTCAAAATTTGAATTCAGGAATTTACATTGTTGAACTGAAAAATAAAACGTCGTCGAGTAAATCTCGATTGATGAAATTATAAAGAATTTTCAACCGAATAAACCAATTGGCCCGAAGAAGAATCTTTGGGCCTTTTTTATTTCCGCTCCCAAATCGATATAAAATAAATCATTTCTCCATCTGATTTTTTATTGTTCATAAATCTCGATAATTTGCAGGAAATTTATCTGAAACTTGCACATGAAATACAACAAAGAATCACAACGTGACCTGGTCGATTTATCTAAATTGATATTGGCTAATAAAACGGCCAAGCTCGCCATCGAAGATCAACTTTCTCAATTAAAGAAAGTCATTGTTTTTCATGAATGGAAGTATTCGATTCTAAATGATCCCGTCATCAGCGATTTTGAATACGATCAGTTGTTTAAAAAGCTCGAAGCACTAGAAGCCGAAAATCCAGACCTGTTAACAGCTGATTCGCCTACTCAAAGGGTATCCAATGATTTAACAAATGACTTTCCAACGGTCGATCATTTGGTTCCAATGCTATCTTTGGCCAATTCATACAACGCCGAGGATTTAAAAGATTTTGATATTCAAATTAAAAAATTGCTTTTACTACCTGAAGCTAGCGAAATAGAATATACGGTCGAACCAAAGTTTGATGGTGGAGGTATTTCTGTCATTTTTGAAAATGACATGCTTGTGCGTGGAGCGACTAGAGGGAATGGAGTTGCAGGAGAAGAGATGACAAAGAATGCGAAGGCCATAAATTCTATTCCTTTAAAGGCCAACTTCTCTGAAGAAGGAATTCGGAAAGTAGAACTCAGAGGTGAAGTTGTTATTCGAAAAGATGTGTTCAACAAAATGAACGAAGAAAGGGCAAGGGAAGGCTTGGCGCTTTATGCCAATCCGAGAAATACTGCTACTGGTGGTTTGCGTTTGAAAGATCCGAAAGAAGTTGCTAAGCGCGGACTCGTTGCTTTTATTTATCAGATTGGATATGCAGAGGACAAGGATGGCAAAAGTGTTTTACAAAATTTCGAGACCCATCATGAAGGCATTGAGTTGTTGGACAAATTAAAATTCAATGTTCCAGTCAAAGAAAGAAAACTCTGTAAAAACATTGATGAAGTAATAGACTTTTGCTTAGGATGGCAAGAAAAAAGAGATAACTATATTTATGAAATAGACGGAATGGTGGTAAAAGTAAACAGCCTAGAATTTCAAGCAAAATGTGGCGCAACAAGCCACCACCCGCGCTGGGCAATTGCTTTTAAATTTCGAGCAAAGCAAGCCACCACGAAATTGTTAAACGTAGAATATCAAGTTGGGAAAATTGGTTCAATTACTCCGGTTGCAAAAGTAGAACCAGTTGCACTAGCAGGAGTTACTGTTTCATCCATTTCCTTACACAACGAAGAGTTTATTACTTCCAAAGATTTACGGATCGGAGATACAGTACTGGTTGAACGAGCAGGAGATGTCATCCCTTATATCGTCAAATCAATGCCTGATCTTCGAGATGGTTCGGAACAGGTTATTGATTTCCCCAAAGTTTGTCCGTCTTGTTCCACGGAGTTGGTTAAATCTGAGAAGGAAGCTGCTTGGCGGTGCACCAATTATCACTGCGATGCTCAAGTGATGCAAAGAATGATTCACCATGTTTCAAAAGACGCAATGAATATCGATGGTTTTGGGAAGTCCTATATTGAACGTTTCCACCAGCTGGGTTGGTTAAAAACAATCGCTGATATTTACCGCTTGGATTACAAGAAGATTGCTGGCTTAGAAGGCTTTGGCGAACGATCAGCAACCAATCTTAAAAAAGCGATTGACCTTGCGAAAAACAATACACTCCAACGATTATTATATAGCTTAACCATCCATCATTTAGGCAAAAAGGTGTCGTCTCTTTTAGCCGCAGAAATAAAACATGTCGCTGAATTGAAAAACTGGACAACCGAAAAATTTGTTGATATAAAAGATGTAGGACCGGTTGTCGCAGAGAATGTTATCGCTTTTTTTGAAAAGGAAGAGAACCTCCAATTACTCGAAGAGTTGGAAAGCCTAGGTGTCAATGTTAAACAAACAGAAGATGATCTTCCTAAAATGGTTTCTGAAGATGCGCCGTTGTTTGGCAAAACCATCTTATTTACGGGAACATTGCAAACGATGAGTCGTAAAGAAGCTCAAGCGAAAGCAGTTGCTGCTGGAGCCAAAAACATAAGCGCTGTTTCTTCTAACCTCAACATCCTTGTGGTAGGAGAAAAGGCCGGATCCAAATTAAAGAAAGCCCAAGCATTGGGGACTGTTCAAGTCATGACAGAAGAAGACTTTCAAAAAATTGCTTCGTCATAAATGTGTAGCAAGGAGAATTTCCCTATTTTTTCAAGCAATTTTTTAGAAAAAGGGGGCTAAATCCTTCAATGTCTTGATTTTAACAAAATTTTAAAAGAATAAATACCGATTTTTGCGTGTTAGTTAGTCAAGATGTATATACTGGTTAAACAATAATAATTATGATCGTTAGAACTTACTTTTTAATACTTGCATTCCTGCTCTCTTTTAGCCATAGCTATGCTATGGACATTCATCAAAACCCTAGTGACAACAAAGATAAATCCACCAAAGTATTGGCCATCCTGAAAGGTTGTTCTCAAAATGTTGGATTATATCAATTCGATGGTATTGCATTTAAAAAGGTAGCTGGAGCAAAAGCGGTCAAAAACGATACTTCTTTTTTCGAGATTCCATTTCAAGAAGATTATGATTTCTATTATGTAGGAACTTATGATGGACAAAAAAAATCGATCTTGATTGGAGATGAAAAAGAAGTCATTCTAATTGGAGATTGTAAAAATATTCGATCAGCTAAAGTCAAAAATTCGCCTTTGAATGCAGACTACAATAATAACATGCAGCAAGTGCAGAATTTTAAAAACAAACAAAATGCTTTGGGTAGACAATTGGGTTCTGCGAGAAATAATCCCAAACAACTTAGCGAGATTGAAAAAAAGTTTTCTGCATTGGACAAAGAGAAAATGGATTTCGTAAATAAAGTAAGTAAAAAGAATGCTTACCTCGGAAAAATAATCGCTCTTGAATCTTATCAAAGCTATGCTGGAAATAAGAAAAATTATAAAAACGAAATCGATCATTTTGTAAACGAATATTTTAAACAAACGGACCTCACTGACGATGCTTATAGCAATATTCCATATGTTTTTGAAGCATTTAGTAATTACTCAAAAACATTGGCCAGCATCAATATGGACAAGAAACAAATAACCTCTGCCATCGGAATTCATTTACAAAAAATCCCAGCAGATTCTCGTGCGTACAAATATGCATTGGGTGGAACTGTTACTGGTCTTCAAGGAAAGAATCATCCAGCTTTTGTAGATTTCGGATCCGCTTATGTTGCTAAATATTCTCACGAGAAAATGGCACATGTTCAGGAATTATCAAAAGCGGTCAATAATGCCAAGAGCTTTAACATCGGTTCAGAAGCTCCTGATTTTACTCAAAAAACACCTGAAGGTGCAGATATGAGTCTAAGCGATTTGCGAGGCAAAGTTGTCCTGATAGATTTTTGGGCCAGTTGGTGTGGACCTTGTCGCAAAGAAAATCCACATGTTGTCAAACTATACAACAAGTACAAAGAAAAAGGCTTCGATGTTTTGGGCGTAAGTTTAGATAGAACCAAAGACCGTTGGGTACAAGCAATTGAAAAAGACAAATTGGCTTGGAATCATGTGAGTGATCTGAAAGGATGGAAAAACGAAGTGGCTGCTACTTATTCCGTACGGTCTATACCAAGCACTGTTTTGTTGGATAAAGAAGGAAAAATAATCGCTCGAAATTTCAGGGCTCATGAATTGGAAGCTCACTTAAAAAATATTTTCGGAGAATAATA
>CALIAG010000248.1 GCA_938041325.1 uncultured Saprospiraceae bacterium
TTGCCATCCACTAGCAAAACTCAAATAAAATGATTCGAACTCTACTCTTATTTTGCGGAGTGCTCTTGTTCTCTTCAAATCTTTCTGCTCAAAATTTTAAAGTCACGGGAACCATCACAGATGCCGATAGCAAAGAAACACTCATTGGAGTGAACGTACTTGCTGGTAGCAAAGGGGTTGTAACTGATTATGATGGTAAATTCCTTTTGGAGTTACCAAATGGTGATTACAACGTGACCTTTTCTTATGTAGGGTATGATGATATTAGAAAATCAATCACTGTTGCTGGTGCTGATCAAACCCTCGATATCGCGATGGGAAGCGGTGTAATTTTGGATCAGGTAACCGTTGTTGCGGATATCGCAAGAGAACGGGAAACACCCGTCGCTTTTTCAAATATTCCAACATTAAAGCTAGAAGAAGAATTAGCTGCTCAGGATATTCCAATGATTTTGAATTCAACTCCTGGAGCTTATGCAACTCAATCAGGTGGTGGAGATGGAGACGCTAGAATTACCATTCGAGGTTTCAACCAACGGAATGTAGCTGTGATGCTCGATGGAATTCCCGTAAATGATATGGAAAACGGTTGGGTGTTCTGGTCCAACTGGTTTGGATTGGATTTGGTAACCAAGACTATGCAAGTGCAAAGAGGATTGGGAGCTTCTAAACTGGCCATCCCATCAGTAGGTGGAACAATTAATATTTTAACCAAAGGAATCGAATCTGATTTTGGTGTAAAATTTAGACAAGAAGTTGGTAACAACGGTTATTTAAGATCGACAATTGGTGTTACATCTGGTAGACTTAAAAACGGTTGGGGGATTTCAGCGGCAGCTTCTTACAAACAAGGAAATGGCTGGGTAGATCAAACCTGGACCGAAGGGTATTTTTACTATTTGCGTTTGGACAAAGAATTCGGAAAGCACTTAATTAGTATGTCTGGTTTTGGTGCACCACAATCTCACGGACAACGATCATTCAAATCTTCTATCGCTACATGGGACTCTGAATATGCATTAGAATTGGGCGCACCTCAATCATCAATTGATGATTTAAGAGATAGTAATTTAGGACTTAGATATAATGAACATTGGGGCAACGTCAGTGGAGTTCCTTTGAACAGTAGAGTAAACTTTTACCACAAACCTCAGATTAGCCTTCGTCACTCTTATAATGGCAGCAGTGACTTCTTTCTTTCAAACGTTGCCTATTTATCTATAGGTACGGGTGGAGGAACTGGTGTAGATGGAAGTTTTGATCCTGTCGATGATGGATCAGGACTAATAAATTTTGACAAAGCTGTTGAAGCAAATGAATTCACTTCTCCATTATTTAAACCAGAACCTTTCTCCCAAAGTATCATCCGGGCTTCTATCAATAACCACTTTTGGGTAGGCTTATTGTCAACTGCTCGCTATTCGCTCAACGAAAACTTAAGTATCTCTGGTGGAGTAGATTTGAGATACTATAGAGGAACACATACCCGAGAGGTACATAATCTGCTGGGAGGTGATTATTTTTTCAGTGAAAGAAATGCAAGGATAGATGAACGAAATACTAAGCTCGTAGAAGGAGACCGATATTTTTACGATAATGATGGATTTGTACAATGGGGCGGTTTATTCAGTTTGTTAGAGTATAAAAATGAAAAATTAAGTGCTTTTGTAAATTTATCTGTAGCTGGTACTGGCTACAAGTTAGAAGATTATATGTTTCACAAAACCTTTACGCTGGACAATGAAACGTTCTTTGTCTCCTATGATGAACCGATTGAGCAAAATGGCGTATTGTATACAGTCGATAATCCTTCTCAGGAATCCATTGATTATGCGACTGACAATAGTTTGACTTTAGACAAAAATACACCGCAAAATCAAGTTGTAGATTGGACATGGATTCCAAGTTTTACTTTTAAAACTGGAGCTTCTTTCAAACTAGATGCACAAAATAGTGTTTTTGTAAATACAGGTTATTTATCAAGAGCAACACGATTCAGTAATGTAATAGACGATCGGTATGATTTTGATAAAGACCTTGGAACTTATGTTCTAATTGAGGACTTTAAAAACGAAGAAATACTGGCTTTTGAATTAGGGTATAGTTTTAAAAGTTCTAAATTTTCTGCCAATATTAATGGGTACTATACCAAATGGAACAACAAACCTTTAGATTCAAATCCTACAGTATTAGAAGATCCGACAGATCCTGAATCAGATCGAATTCCAGTGAATATTAATGGTGTTGCTGCTTTGCATAAAGGTATTGAATTGGACTTTGCTTATAAAGCGAGTAAAAAATTAACCATTGAAGGTTTGGCTTCTGTAGCAGATTGGATTTGGAATTCTTCTGCAATAACGACTTTAGAAGATGGTTCTACTTACGAATTTGATGCACAAGGCGTTCATGTTGGAGATGCAGCACAAATTCAATTTGGTGGTATGATTCGATATGAACCAATCAAAGGATTGTACATTAAAGCAAAAACAACATACTTCGGGAAGAACTTTTCGAACTTCGAACCAGAAAGTTTGAAAGGAATCAACGCAAGAAGAGAATCCTGGAAAATGCCGGATTATAATTTGATCGATTTTCATGCAGGATACAACTTTAATATCAAAGACGTTAGAGCTGCTGTAAGATTCAATGTGTTAAATGCATTTGATGCAAGATACATTACTGATGCCCAAAACAATGATCGTTTTACTCAGTCATTCAATGAGTATGATGCAAAATCTGCTTCTGTATTTTTCGGACAAGGAAGAAGGTGGACGACCTCTTTACAATTGACATTCTAAAAAAGGACTACGAACTGGTTTCTGTAGAAATAAAAATAAAAAAATGTTTTGCGGACAAGATTAGTGCTTTAAACAATACGCTAAATCTTTTCGCAAAAGTTTAAATCAAAAAATAAATAAATGAAATATTTATCGACACTTGTTTTATTCGCTTTGCTTGCAATGAATGCAAATGCGCAAACAGATATTGCAGATGCAAGAACTTATGCTCAAGGAGCAACTGTAACCATCACAGGAATTGTGACCAATGGAGATGAATTTGGACCCATCCGATATGTCGAAGACAGCAGTGGAGGTTTACCTTTTTACACACCAAGTGTAGGAGAAACTATGGCACCAGGTGACAACGTCACTATCACCGGTGAAATGGGAGAGTTTATGGGTTTGATTCAAGTAACCAACGTGAGTGCTTCAAGCATCAACTCTTCAGGAAATCCATTGCCAGGACCACAGGATGTAACTCCAAATGACTTAGGAGCAGATACGGAAGCGGAAGTAGTTAGAATAAACAACGTTACTTTCGAAGATGGTGGTGGACAGTTTACAGGAAATACAACTTTTAATTTTACTTCTAATGGAGAAACTTCACAGGTTTTTGTAAGAAGTGGAAATCCTTTGGTCGGTACAGATATTCCAGATGTGCCAGTGAATATTACTGGGATCGTTTCTCAGTTCAACGGAGATTATCAATTATTGATGAGAGGAGCATCTGACATTGATGGCAACTTTGTGCAAGATGTTACACAAGAAAATATTACAACCACTTCTTTTGATGTCAATTGGACGAGTAATTTCATGAGTGATACGAAAATCTCTTATGGACTGACTGAAGATTTAGAATTAGGGACAATGGATCTAGGAGGACTTTCTTTAGATCACTCTGCGACTTTAAGCGGATTGGATCCTGCCACTTTCTATTGGGTACAAGTGACTTCAGAAGGAGCAAACGGAGCAATGGCTTCCTCACCAAAAAGAGTTTATACGACTCAGTCTGAATCTTCTGGAGAGTTTCAAGTTTACTTTAATAATTCAGTAGATGTTTCTGTTGCAGATGGAACAGAAGCAGAATTCTTATTGGCTGGAGATATTGAAGATAAGCTCATTGAATTCATCGATAACGCAGATAGTACGATTGACTGTGCGATTTATAATATCAATAGAGTTCGTTTAGTACAAGCATTGAATAGTGCTGTGGCTAGGGGAGTAGCTGTTCGATACATCGCGAATAATGGAACGCTTAATTCTGCACTCGACCAAGGGATGCCAACCTTCCCAAATATCTCTGTAAACGGAGGAGCACTGATGCACAATAAGATTTTCATTTTTGATGGAGCTTCTACAGACAACTCATGGGTGATGTCTGGTTCAATGAATATGACTGCTCAAAATATTGTGGACGATTTTAACAATGTTGTTTTCATCCAAGACGAAGCTTTGGCAAAAGCATACACCTGGGAATTCAATGAGATGTGGGGCTCTGAGACGGATACACCGATCATTTTTAATATTCTTGTTGGTGACCAAAAAAGAAATAATACGCCACACCTGTTTAATATCAACGGCATATATGTAGAGAGTTATTTTTCTCCTTCGGACAATACCACCAATGCGATTACTAATGCAATGGGAACTGCTGATGACAATATTGATTTTGCGGTTTTAACTTTTACAATGAACGATATTCGGGATGCATTGTTTGATGCAGATGACAGAGGTGTTGAATTGAGAGGACTGATTGAAAATACTTCTGATATCGGATCAGACTTTGATGTTTTATCTGCTGCATTTAATATTACGGATCATCCTGCTTCTGGTTCTATTCACCACAAGTATGCGATCATTGATGCAATGAGTCCATCTTCTGATCCTCAGGTTATTACTGGTTCACATAACTGGTCGGCTTCTGCAGAATCTTCCAATGATGAGAATACATTGATCATTCACAATGCAACTATAGCAAATTTATACTTACAAGAATTCACAGCAAGATGGTTGGGACAGATAGCAAATATCGAAACAGTAACTTTTATTCCTGGTATCGACTTAAATGTTTATCCTAATCCAGCGGTAGATTACACCTTTTTGGAAATTGATTCTGAAAACGGTTTTGACGCAACGGTTCAAGTATGGACGAGTAATGGAAAAATCGTCAAGGAACAAAAAATGAAAATTGCTTCTGGTAATAACAAAGAAGAAATAGAATTGTCGAACTTAAGTAGCGGTTCTTATTTTATCAGCATACAAATAGAAGACAAAGCTTTGGTAAGGCCATTGAAAGTGGTAAGATAGAGCGGTTGTCGAAAGAAGTAAACCACGGATTAATCTTTAGAGAAAAATCCGTGGTTTACTTTTTTTACATGCGTTTAATCTTAATCCGATCATCCTCAATAATCTCCCTTCACGACCGTTCGATTTAAAATCCGTGGTCACCCCTCAATCCAAAGTCGCAAATTTCTCTCGCGCCTCCTTCGCATAAATA
>CALIAG010000249.1 GCA_938041325.1 uncultured Saprospiraceae bacterium
GAAAACTTGTGCCATCTCGTATTGAGTTGACTTGCACCAAAGTCCAATCCTTCATTCATAAAAGAAGCTGGCAAAACTACATCTGCATTAGAGTTGGCTTCAAATAAGTAATAAGTTTGTCCTAAATCATAGGTTTCCAACATCAATGCTTTTCGGTCTTTGTAGTTTTCAAAATATTTACCAATCGCATCTAAATCATTCCAGGCTTCACGGGCTGCAATCTTATCTCCTCTTCTTGCTAAAGGCATTGCTTCTTGAGCGCTGTTGTAAAAGTAGTCAGCGATTTGTTGCTTCGATTCCAAAACAATTTGATCCGCTTGAATGAAAGAGAAAATAGCTTGGTAACCTGTTTTATCAATCACAGGCAAAAGAGGCTCAATCAATTCTTGGCGCTCTTCCATTAGCTTAGCCAAGTATTTAATTTCTTTCCAATCTTCCAACTCTCCGTTCTCCCGCAAAGATTTGATTTCATTCATATCCTTTGCAGTTGCCTTTTGAAATGCTTCTTCCAAAGTTGCTACATGTTTTCCTTTTTTCTTTTTCTTTCCTTGCAGTTTTTTTACTGCCTTAGCAATGGCCGCATCATATTTTCCAGATTCCAAAAGTTTTTCTGGAGATTGGCTTGAATTGCTTCTTAGAGTAGAAAGCATGTTCTTGGTTTGTGAACAAGAAGTGAAACCGATTAGCAATATCAGGATTGCTGTTAGCTGGGTGAATTGACGGATGATCCTTTTCATAAGTTTAAAATTTTAAAGATTAAACCAATAGAAATTTTTGATAAACTTCTTTTATTAAAGAGTACCATTTACACTCCGAAAAGACCAAAGGAAATAATAAAGGTTTGTTAACGCTCAGTTAAGGTTTTTCAATAAAAAACCAAAAGGGAGTATTTTACTTAACAGGATGTTAAATCAAGAGATGGTTGTATAAAAGGGTGGCCATTATTTCGAACCAAAGCCATGTTTATTTTGCTCAATAAAACTTTTAGGAAATTGTTCCACACCAGGAAATCCAAGTCGGATATCTCTACCGTTGTGAGGGATATATGCTGTTTTGAAAATGTAATCCCAAATCGCTAGAGTCAATCCAAAATTAATACCTGTGTTGCGTTCTGCTGGAAGTTCATAACTGTGGTGCCATATGTGCATCTCTGGAGAATTGAACAAGTATTTCATCACTGGTCCCACAAGGAAGATCCCTAAAAGTGTCGAAATTGATAGAACTAGAACCTGGATAGGTAAAGAAGCTCCTGCAAATAGAGTGATATCTAAAAAAGAGAAAGCTATTGGAATTCCGATCAAAAGACCAAGAATACCTCCAGTGATTTTACCGGAAACGGTGATATTCGAATGATTATAATGTCCTACGGCCAAAGTAAAAATATGAATTACAAAAAAATCATGTAGACCTATTCCCATCAATGCCAATGGCAAATATTCCAAAGTTCTATAAACCACGTTTTCCATCCAATGGTAACGAAGGTGAGCGGCAAATCCCATTTCCTCAACCGAATGGTGAACTTTGTGAAATTCCCAAAGTTTGGGAGAATAGTGTAGCAAGCGGTGCACCCACCATTGAACAAAATCTCTGACTAAAAAACCAGTGAGCAAGATTGCCCAGTAAGGCCAAGATTTCATTGGATTCATTGATTGCAAATCGAAACTACTTATACTTCTAAGCGCATCGTTCAGCAGATTGACCAGCAGATCTGAAGCTGCATTATATATGATGAGTGAAAAAAGGAAAAAATTAAAGAACATGTAAAAGAAATCCATCCAAAAATCTTTTCGAAATTTGGCTTGTTTTTCACGCCATGGTTTCATCCATTCTAATAAAAAGAAGAAAGCAGAAACAAGCAACAACCAATAAAAATAGTTGTGCCAAGAGGGGTTTAATATCTCACGCCACAAGTAGTTAGCGTAATTTACATATCCGTTCCAGACTATTTCTAAATACTTCATCTTTGTTTAAACGCTTAATCTATTCTTTTGTTTACAAGTTCCTCAGTCCAATTTGTACCAATCCGGACTTTCTAAATTTATTCGCCGACCTTTTGCCTCAGGAGCATAATTTTTAGCTAAGTATTGGAGAATTATTTCCTCGTTTCCACCCATATCCCACAATCCTTGCGTTTCTTGCATCCAAGTCAACATATCTTTCCAACCTTGATAAGTCGCTCTATTTTGAGTAACCAATTTACCACTGTGACAAGCAGTACAAGTTGCATTTACAATTTCGTAGCCTTCCGCCACAATAAGTCCTGAAGGATAATGAATGCCTTTTTCAATTCTTTCCTCTTCGTAATTTTCAACTGGAGGGTAATACCCCAAATTGGATAAATCCAATTCTCTTTTTTCAAATGCTTTTTCAAATGGATTTCCAAATAATAGAAAAAAGAATAATCCGCAACAAGTAAGGAAAAGCAACTTGATTGAAAATAGTAGTAAGCCCAAAAGGCTTTTGGATGGTGTATTATGCTGGTCCTTCATTTTATTCAACTTTCACTGCAATTCTATGGCAAGCATTATTCAAATAACCTTTAGGATTCCAGCCAGGAAGAATCATTGGTTGATTCAATCCATTGCTGTCAGTGGCTCTTGCCCAAACTTCAAAATATCCTTTTTTCGGAAAAGTGATGGTTGCAGAAAACTGTTGCCAAGCAGTTTTATTTACTGGTCTTGTTAAAGAACAACTTGACCATGTCGATCCGAAATCAATGCTCCATTCCATTTTACTGACTTCCAAATCTCCCGCCCATGCATGTCCTTTGATTTCCAATTTCCTATTCAATGAAATCATTGCTCCGGTTTTCGGATAAGTGATCAAGGACTTAAGAGGCATGGATTCTATGATGCACATTTTATCGTCGGGAACTTTGGTTCCAGGAGCGACCGGATCGCAAGGAACACGGTAAGCTTGTCCGCCCATTTTAGGTCCATCATGAATTTTATTTCTTATGACTAATTTAGAAAGCCATTTGCCAGAACAGGATCCCGGCCAACCTCCAACGACCAAGCGCAGTGGGTAACCGTTTAAATGTGGGATAGGCTGACCGTTCATTTCCCAGGCAATTAAGACTTCGTCTTCCATGGCTTTGTTCATTGGAATGCCTCTAGATATTGGAACTTTGTTTGGGTCACCGCTGAGATGGGTATCTTTTCCATAAAATGCAACGTAGACTGCATCGTTCTTAACCCCTACATCAGCCAACAAATCTTTGAGTCTTATCCCTGTCCATGATGCACAGGCTACAGCTCCGAGC
>CALIAG010000250.1 GCA_938041325.1 uncultured Saprospiraceae bacterium
GCCCAGATACGTATCCGGCAAAGGGAGGTGTAATAAAAGAAGGCCGTTGATAAGGCCACCAATTTTCAGCCAAGATCCAGTCTACTCCAGCAAAATCAGATTCAGGATTGTCAATATAATCTGGACCTTGCCAAGATTTGAATTTTATTTTTCCAGTCAATTCAGGGTTGGGGAAATCGGGATCATCACCTTGAATTAATTCTATGAAATTGTTTTGCAAAGGAATTCCTTGTGGATGATAAGAGGGTAAGTCAGGGTCCGAAGATTGACCAAGATTCGCCATATACCGCAATGCAGAAATAGGACGAATGTAGTCGTAATATCCTTTGACGCTCCAAGCGGCAATCGCTGCATCGTGCATGGCTCCTCCCAGAAGAAAGTAGGCTTTTATATCGTATTCTAAAATGGGTAATTCTTTATTGCCATTGTACTTTCTTACGAATTGAGGTTGATCCATTACATAGTTCAGAATGGAAAACCAATGTCCAGGAGGTGTTTCGGAATCGGGGCCGTCTGCCCAAAATTCTGCGAGCACTCTTGCGTAATCTCCTCTTGGGACCAGTTGTTTCTCATAAGGATTTCCAGTGCTTGGGTTTTTGGTATGACCCGGACTCGAATCTCCGCCTTCTTCTTTATAAAAAACTTGATATTCTTCAAAAGTGGAGGGCAGTTGTTCGATATTTCCAATAGATGCTGGAGAAATATCGATGGTAGTTGGGTCCAAGGGATCAAGATGCGCGGCCCATTTTGTAACCAAGGAAAAACCCCATTGGTATTCTTCAGATCGATCAGTATTCAACAGAGGAGGAGGCCCTGGATCCAGATAAATTTGATAGGAGTTGCCCTCTCTAGATTTTATTGTTTTATCGTTTTGTGAAAAACTGAATCCTTCTACTTCTCCCCATTCGGGATTCAAAAAAGAGGGAACGGCTTCGGGCAACGGATTGCCTGCCTGATCTATGAAATTGTTGAAGAAAAGGGGTTGCCAACGATTCGGATTAATCTCATTGAGATTCTGATTGGTTACAGGATTCAGCGCTTCATTGATGGGTTCGTAGAAAATGTTTTCGTAGTCATTTTGTTCATTTGCTCCATCTTTGAGTCCGTATTTTATAATTTCTAATCCAATGAAATTTCCAAGGCTAGCAGGATCGCCATTTTTATAATCGAAGTCAGTGTATTGAATGGAATAGCCATGCTCCAACATGAAGGCATCAACTGCTGATTTTATAAGCTCAAATTTTGGCGCATTGCGATAACGATGTAAGATTATTCTATAAACAGCAAAGCTGATTGTTTGCTCCAAATCTTTGTTGGTCTGTAGTAGCGCAAGGTCCTCAAAATCAAATGTCGATATAAAGTTTTTTTTCTGTTTGCCTATTAGGTAAGTCTCAGCTTGATCGTCAAAGATTGCCCAGCTGTCATACATCGCAATAGAAGTATGGAAAAGATTTCGGGCATGGATGGTGGGCCGTGCAAAGTCATTTCTGATTGATTCGAGTATCAACTCATTCCATTCTCTGGCGATACTTTGCTCTTGGGCAAGAAGAGCGCCACTGCATAAGAAAAGGTAAATTCCGATAACATATTTGAAAACAGAAATTAGATTTTTACCCTCCATAAATCATTGGCTATTTTTTAATAAAGCTGTTTTTAAACGTTATGTCGTTTCCATTTATTTCTAAAAAATAAAGACCAGAACTTAGATTAGAAATGTGCAATTGGTTTTGTACTTCATCTAATACGCCTTTATTGACAATCTTGCCTATAGAATTATAAATTACAAAAAGATATTGACTTGCATCCAAGTTATGAATTGTAATAAAGTCATTTGCCGGATTAGGGCTGATCCATAAGTCAGCAGGAACGGAAAGGGTAGAGGGCGTTATTTGAACCTCCTTAAGAACTGTATTTCCTTTGCAATTGAATTCATCAATTTCCTGAACAGAAAGGGAGCCTGCATCTTTTTCATACCAAATAACCGTCACTTCATTGCTTTGATTTCCAGCAAGAATGGAACCTTGATCTATATTCCATTCATATTGACTGCTCATTTGAGAAGGGTAGGAATACTTTATTTCTACTAAAGCTTCTTGTTCTGTTGGGCCTGTGATTTCATAAATTGGCAGATAGTAACATGATCCGTCATTTTCTGTGGCTTCTTCCGAAAAATTACAAGCATCGTTTTCATCACAGCCGTAAATTTCCAGTTGATCACAAATGCCATCTTGATCGCTGTCGTCAATGCATCCGGTGCAATTGTAGAACTCTTGAACATAGCGACAAGAACCATTGTCAGATTGTGCAGATGGATTATAGTTACAAGCTTGACTGTCTGTGCAACCATAAGGTGGTTCCTCTATAAGGACCGTTTGATTGGCAGGGATATTTTTAACTACAGAAATATTATTCGAAGGCCATTGAACGACGATGCTGTCAATGGTCTCTGATTGACGTACTCCAAAATGTTGAATCAAACTGTGTTGTGAACTAAAACTTTCTCCACAAGCGATCCGTTTGTGTTGTACTTTTCCATTTGCATGCACATTGACTTTCGCACCAATTCCGAAATGGTTGCTAACCGTTCCTGCTAGTTTGACTTTTATATAGTTGTTTTGATTAAAATTGTTTTGCCATAAAGTGTTTTTACTTACAATTAAATCACCGCGAGTCACACTGTTTTTGACAATATCAATAGATCCATCATTGTTAAAATCACCGACAGCTACCCCATTGCTAAATCGGCTATCAGAAGTGAAGCCCCAATCGTTATTTCGTTTTTTAAATTCTTCTTCATCATTGATGTCTTCGAAAGTATGGTTGATTAGCATACCTCCTATATGCACATCGTTGTCCCCATCATTATCCGCATCAAAGAAAACGGTTCCAAAGGTTACATTTGTTAAATCAAGGTTGTAGTAAGCGGCCTTTTCTTCGAAGCTTCCTTCTCCATCATTGACCAATAAAATATTACCCATTGTGGTATTGGAAACATATATGTCTTGCCAACCGTCTTCATTGATGTCCATGATCGTGGCAGTCATGCTATTCATTTTAAAATCTACACCACTAATTCTGGACACATCTTTGAAAGTCCCATTGCCATTGTTTTTAAACAATTGATTTCCTTTTTCCCAGTCTTGCCCTAAAAATACATCTGTCCAACCGTCATTATTGTAATCTAAGGTGGTCATCGCCAATACGCTTTCTCCTTTTGATTTTAAGCCCGCTTGAATAGTCGTTTTTTCAAAAGATTGGAAATCTAAATTTTTATACAAATCAATCCAACCTTCTTTTTCCTCCGTACGATGTGCAACCAATAAATCCAGTTTTCCATCATTGTCATAATCAAACCAAGTAGAACAATAAGAAGTCAATAAAGGAAAGTCAAATCCTACAGAAAGCGTTACATCCTCTAGTTCCAGATTGCCATTGTTTCTATAAAGTTTATTGCTTCCTTCGCTGGCTAGGTACAAATCCAATAATTGATCATTATTATAATCCAGCCAAAGAACTTGTTTTACACCGGAGTTATTTGTAACCAAATCGGTGATGGCTTCGAATCCATTACCATTATTGATAAAGAACCGAACTGGCTGTCCTGCATGCGTAGCGAAAGTGAGGTCATCTAAACCATCTTGATTGAAATCCACAAAACTTACCCCGCCACCATATTCATTGGACACATAGCTGAATTCAAGACCACTTGATTCCGCAACATTTGTAAATCCTTGTCCATAAGAAAGTCCTGAACAAAGAAGCAAAAGATAGAGGGAAGAATATAATTTTTTTATCATATCAAATATTCAATAAAGTGCTTTCTGCTTGTAAAAATAAATAGGTGACATCGTCTTTTTTCAACATTCCTAAATCTTCATTTATGCAGTTAGCGGCTCCACAAGCAACGCCCATTTTAGCAGTGCTTTGAAGCGTTAATCCATGATAGTATCCTGCGATTATTCCTGCCATCAGGCAATCTCCAGAACCCACTGTGCTTTTCACTTCATCAACAATAACATTTGCATGCATTTGTAATTTCTGTTGCTGAAGATACAAACCTTTTGAACCATCGGTAATCGCGGCTACTTCGCACAACTCCGTTATTTTGTTTTTTGAGGTTTCAAAGTCCTCGTCAAAATAATCAGTGATTTCGTGTTTGTTTAGATGAATACAAAAAGGACGGGACAACAAGGCATTTTTTAATTGCTCTCCGGTGCAGTCTAGAAATACAGTGATTCCCAGCTCTTGCCCTAATTTAACTAAATTTTGATTATAAGTTGGCAAAGCTCCAACTGGCCAAGAGCCACAAATGCTGATGCTTTCGATTTCTTCTTTTCGGTCTTTAATAATTTCTACTAAAGCATCGAAATGTTTAGATGTCATTGTGGGGCCAGTGCCGAGTATTTCAGTGTCTTGCCAATCCGGACTAGATTTGAATGTGTAACATGATCTGTTCCATCCTGGTATTTTAGGGCCAATGATTTCAAGATTTGAGTTAAATTCTTTGCAAGCTTCGATCAGTGCATTTCCATTTTGATCTCCCCACAAACCAATCAAGGTAGTTGGAACTTCCATTTCAGCTAAAGCTAAGGCAACATGGATCCCTTTCCCACCTGGATATCTTTTCTCACTTTGAATTCTATTAGACGAATTGGCTTTAATGGTCGAAATAGTCGCAAGAATATCAACAGATGGATTCGGGCAAATCACAAAACAGCGTTTATTCGTGCTCTTTTTTTGATTCATTATAAATTATTGTCGTCTATTTTAGATTCTAAAAATAAAATGTTTATAATTGTAAAAATAATTAAACGTAAGCTAAAAACCTTTCAAATCGTTACATTTATTTTATTTAATTCGAAAAATCATGGAAAGAAGAGATTTTATAAAGAAAACATCAGCAGGCTTGGCCCTTGCAACCGGATCAGCAATAAGTCCAATTTCCATCTTAAAAAATGAAAAGAAGATCAGGCTTGGTTTGATAGGAGTTGGAGCCAGAGGAATGGGGCATATGGGCTTATTATTGAAACGAAAGGATGTTGTCATAACCGCAATTTGTGATGTTGATCAAAATCGCATCACCGAAGGGATAGCAAAGATCACTGAAGCTGGATATAAAAAACCACAAACCTTTGGAAAGGACGATTATGATTACAGAAATTTACTCCAATTGGATGAAGTTGATGCAGTGATTATTGCAACGCCTTGGGTATGGCATACTCCGATGTCTGTAGATGCGATGAATGCAGGAAAAGCGACCGCTTGTGAAGTGGCCGGTGCATTTTCAGTAAAAGAATGTTGGGATGTTGTAGAGACTTACGAGCGGACAAGGACGCCTTACTTTGTAATGGAAAATGTAGCCTATCGCAGAGATGTAATGGCTGTATTGAATATGGTTCGAAAAAATATGTTTGGAGAAATTGTTCACTTGCAAGGTGGATATGAACATGATTTACGTGCAGTGAAATTCAATAATGGAAAGCAGTTGTATGGAGGCGGAGTAGAATTTGGAGAAAAGGCTTACAGTGAAGCGAAGTGGCGCACCCAACATTCCGTAAATCGAAACGGCGACTTGTATCCAACGCATGGACTTGGTCCGGTTTCTAATATGATCAACAACAATCGAGGAAATAGGTTGGTCTCTATTAGTTCTATGTCCTCCAAACCTGCTGGCCTGAATAATTATATAAACAACCATCCGCAAGGCGGAGCAAGTCATAAAAATTCTTCTGTTGAGTTCTTATTGGGAGATGTGGTCAATTCCATGATTAAGTGTTCCAATGGAGAAAGCATTTTGATAACGCATGATACGAGTTTGCCTCGACCTTATTCGCTTGGGTTCAGAGTCCAAGGAACAAAAGGCATTTGGATGGATCTCAATCAAAGCATTCATATTGAAGGAAAGAGCAATGCGCATGAGTGGGAAAGTCAAGCGAAATATTTTGAAGAGCATGACCATCCACTTTGGAAAAAGTATGAAAATGATTCTGCTGGAGCAGGGCATGGTGGAATGGATTTCTTTGTACTCCATGCTTTTATTGAGGCGTTGAAAAAAGGAGAGGCGATGCCTATGGATGTTTATGATATGGCGAGTTGGTCAGTAGTGACTCCGCTTTCAGAACAGTCCATAGCTCAAGGAGGAGCGCCAGTGTATTTTCCGGATTTCACTTCTGGCCGTTGGATTTCTAGGAAACCTATTTTTGCATTTGATGATAGGTATTAATTCTTGCAAATAAAGATTTGAAATTTAAAGCCAATGGAATTTTAATACTCACTCGTATCAGGGGAATTTATTCCCCTGGATCCCAAGACTAATAAGCACAGCAAATCCTTACTATATAATTTATTAAAAACCCAATTTTCTCGAACTACTTAAGAAGTTTTATACATTTATTTATAACATTTCGTTGTTTGATGAGCCGACCAGGATTTACTCTTGGTCGGTTTTTTTTGTTTTTGATTGGTAAAAGAGCTAGCACAGTTTTTTATATTAATGTCACCCATTCTGGGTTTAAAAAAAGCTAGGATTGTTTTTGTAAAAGTGTCTCCCATTCTGGGTTTAGAGAAGAGTTAATTTGTCATTTATAATAAAGTCATCCCCTTGGAATTCGTAGAATTAATCTGATTAATAAAAGGTAAGTTAAAATGAATTTAGCATGTTTGAAAACCGAGTAATAAATCCGCCTTAACTCCTTGCATATCTTTGGCAGAAAATGAAATTTCGATTCCATCTGAAGTCTTTTTCCAGGAAAGTATTTCTAATAATGAGTGGGCAGAATCTACTGAAAGGATGTCTTTTTTTGTTAAAAACTGAATGCTTTGTTCACCGTAAAATAAGCCATTGATGCGGATTTGATCTTTGGGAAAATCAATGGTATTGATGTTGCAAGTGGAATCGTGCCAGACAATATCTTGAGGCAATTGTTTTCCGATTTTGTAATCCAAAATGTACTTCTGGTTCGATAGCTTAGGAAGAAACAAATAAGCATAATCATCAAATTCAAAATAAGCAGGGATAGCTTTGCCGTCTAAGGAAATTTGTTGGAAGTGTTCGTCTTTAGTCCTGTCGAT
>CALIAG010000251.1 GCA_938041325.1 uncultured Saprospiraceae bacterium
GAGTCAAAAGCGATTTCTTTCAAGCTGATTTTCCTACTTCGTTCGTTGCTTTTATCAATTAATTCTTTGGCGTAATCAACTCTAAGTCCGTTCAAATATTCTCGAAATGTACAGCCTAATTCCTGATTGATCGATTGAGACAAATGCTTTGACGAGATGCTTAATTCTCTAGCGACCTCAGTCATTCGAATTTCACAATTCGTGAAAGTATTGTCCTTTTTCATATAGACATTTAGCTTTTCAACAATTGTCAATGCTTGCGATTTTTCTAAGGTAGAACTGAAATATTTGGGGACTTTTTCTTCTGTAATGATTTGACCTCTTTTGTAGGCATAATAAGACAATACATAGATAGAAAGAATTGACACAAATAAAATTCCAGCGCCTAAATATTGCAGACTCAGAGGAATCAAATAGATCAATGTTGTATGAAAAATATGAATAAAAATGTAGCAAACTAAGATCCGATATAGCGTTACTCCTAGGATTCCAGTATTCCAGTTTCTTATATTCTTAGTTAAAAAGAAGTAGATCAAACTTTGTATAATGAATAGAATGCATAAAGGAATTTCTGTTGCTCCAATTGAGATTCCATTGGTATAAGCAATTCCAATGTTATTTATCTTTTCGACTCCACTTAATATTAAAAAATCTTTGAATTGAAAAAGTACAAATCCAAAAAGTAAAAAATGCAAAGACAGCAGCTTGGGTTGCTCTTCTTTACTGCTTAGGAAGAAAAAGTAAATTAACGGTAAAAACAGAAATTGTGCAATACTAGAAAAACCGATAAGATGAGGAGCAATATTAATATTTCCAGACCAAACCAAAGAATACTCTAGCACACTGAGTGATAGAAAAAATAAAATACTGCCTAAAATAATTTGATCTTTCGATTGGTTCTTGATACCTGTTCCAATTAGAAAGGTTTGAAATAACCCTTGGCCTGCGGCAAATAAGCCTAGTATATAAAGTCCTGTCATAATATTTTAATTCGATTCTGAAATTGATCGATTTTCTTCGAGTTAATTTAGAAACTATATTCATCTAAACCTATAATCTTAACATCTTTTTTTAGAAGTTAAAATTCACAAAATCAATGATTCTCAACAAGAATTATCGCATGTACTCGATTAAATCTTGAACACATGAGGATCATTTTTCGTTCGTTGATAAAATGTTAATTTTCAAAATTTTAAGTTTTATAACTATCTTTAAAAAGAATAGACAAACAAAAAACAGACTATGGAACTTAACACCAGAAGCATTCTTCTTCTTTTGAGCACCATTACAATGGCCCTATCTGCTGGTTTATTCTATGGATGGGTGGTCTCTGTAATCCCTGGTACTCGAAAGATTACAGACCAAGCCTATTTAGAAACCATGCAATCTGTCAATAAGGAAATTTTAAATACTGGCTTTTTCCTTATTTTTTTTGGCTCAATATTGTTTTTATTGGCTACGATTTATTTGCAATACAAAGTTAATGTGGATTCAACCTTTTATCTTCTTCTTAGTGCAGCATTTATTTATCTTTTAGGTACAATTGGTGTGACGTTTATAGGAAACATTCCACTCAACAACGTTCTTGAAGCGATGGATCTTTCTACTTTTTCAATAGAGGATTTTAAAAATGCCCGAGCAAATTATGAGGAAAGCTGGAATCGGTTAAATTTGATAAGAACTGTTGCGGCTGTGGTTTCATTTGTGCTGATATTAATTGCTGGCTTTCGGTAAGACTTGGTTCATTTTTTTCTGAATTGGATTTCAAGTTGATATAAAATTGCAAACAAAAATGATTGGTTTTCCTATTTTGTATTCCAATAAATTGATACTAAGAAAATTAGTATTTGAAGACCTTCCCCATCTGGTAAAATATGCCAACAACAAGAAAATAGCTGATCGAATAATCAATATTCCCCATCCATACAACGAACCGGATGCTGCTTTTAGAATGCGTTATATTGTAAGTGGGTTTAAGAACAAAACCCGGATTGTATTTGCGATCATTCTTAAAGAAAAGGATACCTTTATTGGGGAAATTAGTTTGCATCTAGAAGATTCGGGAAAAGCACAGTTGGGGTATTGGATCGGAGAACCCTTTTGGGGCAAAGGCATTTGTTCAGAAGCTGTTGGTACGATTACAAAATATGGGTTTGATGAATTAGATTTAAAACTTATTTATGCAAGCACTCACCTTGAAAACATTGCTTCTCAGAAATTGTTACTTAAGAACAGATTCAAAAAAGAAAAGGAAATTGGGAATGTAATCCCATTTACAATTGATGCATCTTCTTACAAATCCATAAAAACCATTGACAAATAATTTTTAAAAATTCAATAAAGAACAAAATAATTCTGAAAAGACCTAAGCTATTAAAACTTTACTAACCCAACATTTAAATAAATGAAATTTGATAACTTAAAACGAGTACTTTCAAAATTTGTATCCGTTAAGGAGGAAGACTTGAAATTATTTATCAGCACAGCATCTGAAGTTCACTTAAAGAAAAATGAGTACTGGGAACAAGAAGGTAGGATTGGTAAAAACATGGGTTTTGTTGAAAAAGGAGCTTTGAAAGAATCTTACCTTAAAAATGGAAATGAATTGATCAACAACTTTTTTATTGAAGGGGATTTTATAGGGAACTACATCAGTTATGACAATAATGAAGCCTCAAAGACTTCTACCATTGCCATTGAAAATACAATTATTTACAGTGTCCCATTTGAAGAATTTCACAAAATAGCAATGAATGCTCCGGATATGCAGTTGGTTTCGAAAATGGTTGGAGAGAAAAAATTGTATGACCTTAATGAAAGAAGCAGATCTCTTCTGATGGATACTCCTGAAGAAAGGTATGAGCAATTTGTCCAACAAAGACCAGAATTAATAAACCGTTTCCCTCAATACATGATCGCTCAATACTTGGGAATTAAACCAGAGAGCTTGAGCAGAATTCGAAAAAAACGCAGTTCTTAACCGAAGTCAATGACTTTATGTATTTAAGCTTATACATTTGAATAAAAAAGAAATGTATAAAATCACAAAAAATCTATTCAGAGTCTTTGGTGTCATCTTTCCCATCCTAATTGGAGCTTTGCACACTTTTGCACATTTTACAGATTTGATCAAACCTGAAGTAAAGGAAATGCTTTCGAAAGAAATCATCATCCTTGGGGAATCCCAGCTTGTTTGGAATGCGTGGGGAGTCATGAGCGTCATGATGGGTATGTCGTTCATAACCATTGGCTTAATCAACATATCTGTATTGAATAAGTTAAAGCAAAATGAACACCCACCAATCCTGGCCATTATCGCCATGTTCATTTATCAAATTTCAGTTGTTTATGTTGGTTTTGAATTCGATGCCGCCAATCAGTTTTACGGTGGTATTTTCGGCTTAATCCTAACCACTATTTGCGCATTCCTAAGCTTAAAAAAATCCTAATGACTATGTTAATCTCTTTCACCGCTTTTCTATTTTTCATCATCGCTCTCATACATTTGTATTGGGTATTGGGAGGACAAGTTGGCCTACATGCTGCTATTCCTAAAAAATTCAGAAGCCAATTATTTAGCGCAGAATACAAAATGGGCTTTACCGTTTCAACCGCAATGATGGTTTTGATATTATTGATGTGCTCCTGGATTGTTTTCTCACTCAATTTCGAGGTTTTCTATATTATCAATGAAGCCCAAACACTTTTACTGATTAAAATATTTGCTGTGGTATTTTTAATACGAGCCATCGGAGATTTCAATATGTTTGGTCTTTTCAAAAAAGCTTCTGAAGATATTTTTGCTATAAAGGATTCGCAGATATATGTTCCGCTTTGTTTGACCATGAGTTTTTGCCTTTGCATAATTGCTTTTGCAAATTAGTTTATGGGGAAGATTTGATAGCATATTTCTTCAGTAAAGGCGATTTGATCAATTGCTTAAGTTTATTATCTTAGACTTGACTAAGATAATAAACTTAAGCTTATGAAAACATCTAATACAACAAAAGCCAGGCGTGATTTTATAAAAAAATCAAGCGCATCGGCCCTTCCTTTTCTCCTCTCTCCTTATGCATTGCAAAATTCAAGTAAGACCAAAAATCATGGTCATTCAAATAATGCAAAAGGACCTGTCATAAATTTCATTTTTGATGGCCTTTCTTTTTCACCAGAAGAATATATTGAAAAACTAGGTTCAATAAATGCCAGCCAGAACATTCAACCTGACTTTTATGGAAATGGTGGAATCACTAAGCAATTAGAAGATAAATTCGCGCAGCATACAGGCAAACAAAAAGCCATTTATCTACCTTCCGGAACTATGGCAAACCAGTTGGCTATCAAGTTGCTCAATCAAAACAATACAAAAGCAATCGTTCCTGAAAATTCGCATATTTTCAGAGATGAAGCCGATGCAGCACAAAGCGTTCACAACAAACGCCTTATCCCTATTGGCCAAAACAAAGCACATTTCGATTTGAATGATTTGAAAAATATCATCAAGCAATTGGATGAAAACGAAGTTTTTAAAAGTGGACTTGGCACCGTTGCAATTGAAAATCCGGTGCGCAGAGCAGATGGAAAATTTGTACCAATCGAAACCATTCAAAGCATTTCCACATATTGCAAAGCAAACAATTACAAACTTCACTTGGACGGTGCCCGTATACATATTGCCGCGGCTTACTCCAATATTTCTGTCAAAGAGTATGCCTCTCATTTCGACACCGTTTACATTTCCTTATATAAATATTTGAATGCTGCAGGAGGCGCAATGCTTTGTGGAGATTCAGAATTTATCGATCAATTGTCTCATCAAATAAAAATATTTGGAGGTACTTGTTATCAAACTTGGACCAATACCGCTATCGCTTTTCATTATTTAGATGATATTGAAAATCGCTGGGCAAAAGTTGTACAAAAAGCAAAAAATCTAATAGATCAATTAAATAAATTAGACGGCATTTCTATTCAGCCTTTGACCAATGGAACTAACATATACGACATGACGCTTTCTAAGAATATATCGCTTAAAAATTTAGCTAATTTCTTGAACAAAGAACACCAAATGTGGTTGGGTCGTGGAGATAAAAATGGAATTATAAAATTCACCATTAATGAAAGTGTTTTATTTAAGGAAAATATTACTATTGTGAAAGCGTGGAAGGCAGGTGTTGCTCAAGCTAAAATTTGAAAAGGTGGTTTTTAATTCCTACAACTTATGAAAAAGAAATTTCTTTATATCCTATTCTTATTTCCATTGCTTTGTTCAGCGCAAGTTGATTTGGAAGATGGCTTGTTTCGACATTACCCTTTTAATGGAAATGCTCAAGACGAAAGTGGCAACAATGCACATGGCCAAGTCAATAATGCTATTTTGACAAGTGACCGTTTTGGACAAGAACAATCTGCTTATTTTTTTGATGGATTTCAAGATTACATCAACCTTGGCAACAGTTTTACTTTTGCCAATAACCAAGCCTATACCATTAGTCTTTGGTTTTTGGCAGAAACATTGATTGGCAGGAATGAGCTAATTGGTAAAAATAATGCCGGGAGTACGGATGCTCAATTTTATTGTTCTCTAGTCGGCGGTGACCCGGTATTTTACAGATATTATGATCAGAATTTTACTGCCTTAATTTCTTCTGACACCATTGCTGAAAATCAATGGTACCACTTGGTCGCAAGCTATGATGGTGAGTTTGCTCAATTGCATTTAAACGGCAATCTTGTAGCCTCCGCTTCCAGCTTAGGCCCCTCTCCTAATTTCAATAGAGCTATTTTAATCGGTGCAACTTTCGTAAATGATAATCCAGCTGAATTCTTCGATGGTAAAATTGACGATATCAGGATTTATACAAGAGCCATCAACGAAGAAGAAATCCAAACTATTTTCAATGAAACAATAACTGGGGTAAATATTATCCAAAAGTTAGCAGTAAAAGTTTTTCCGAATCCGATTTCCTCCAATGTTTTATATTTTGAATCAGAAAAAGAAATTCAACAAATCAGTATTATGGATATCAATGGTGGTCTTGTTTTCGAGCAAATATTCAAAACTCCAACGATAGGCAAACAAATCAATCTAAACCAAAAGTTAGGTTCAGGAATTTATACAGTCATTTTTCATTACCGAAATAAGGAGTTAAAAACGGAAAGGTTGATTGTGTATTAGAAATCAATTCTCGATTCCAAAAGACATGAGTTGATAAAAAAAGGTCCTTCCCCACAATAGGAAAAGAACCATTAACTAGTAGTGTTTCATAATTCGTTTACATAAAATGTAAAAGAAACAATTTAAAAACGATTTGGTCTTATATGACTTTAAGCTGAACTATATTGATTTAATGCTGAAACCCCAGAAGTAGTATTGAATCAGAAAAGTGTTTGGGTAAGTAGAAAACTTAAGCGATTTGTGTTGTTTCGCAAATATTAAAAAGGCCTTAAACTATTTCAAATAAATTTTACGATTTGTGCTGAATGGTAGCAAATTTGTTCCGAATGGTAATTTCAATTCTCTAAAATCATCAAAATCATACCTAAAACCGTGACATTGCGCAAAGATTATAGCCTTGAATACACCATGTCATGCCTCATTCTTCCTTAACTTCTATATCTTGCGTTTTTGTGGGTGAACTTATTGAACAATTTAATTCCCCACTCGTATTAAGTACACGAATATTCAATTTGCTATTAAAAACAGCAAGAAGTATGAAGGTCCAAAACACCGCTGCCTATCTTATTATTTTCACCTTTGCTATTGCCTTAATCATCATAGGCAAACCTTTTTTAGTGCCTCTATTTTTGGCAGTAGTTATCTGGTATTTAATCAATTCTATTGATCAATTATTGAGGTCTATTCCTTGGGTAGAATCTCACATAGCGGGAGGGTTATCCTTATTTATTTCTTCTTTGCTCATTCTATTGGTTCTATTCATATTCGGGAATATCATTGCGCAAAATATTGACTTGATGCGCGAAAATGCTCCGACTTACAGAGTGAATATTGAGCAACAATTGCAAAGAATATTGGCACTCGTTGGTCTGGAGAATCAATACAATCTCGAGAACATCACAACAGAGTTGAATCTTAATGAATACATCCGGTCATTGATTAATTCTATTTCAGGAACTGCACAACGTTTCTTCCTTATCCTCATCTATGTTATTTTCCTTTTGGTAGAACAAGATACCTTCGCTCAAAAAATGGCAGCTTTGCCATGGACAGGAGAAAGAAAGGAAAACTTTCAGCGGATATTAAATCAAATTGGTGAGGCAAGTAGAACCTATATTGTTGTAAAATTTGGATCCAGTTTAATGACCGCAATTTTAAGTTTTGGCGTCATGTATTTTATTGGAATTGACTTTCCAGTATTTTGGGCTTTCTTAATTTTCCTCTTGAATTTTATCCCAACAATAGGATCTATCGTTGCAACTGTTTTCCCAAGTTTAGTCGCTTTGGTCCAGTTTGATACGCTGGGGCCATTCTTTGGTGTACTAATCGGGATAATATCTATCCAAGTGCTGATTGGAAGTATATTGGAACCTAGGCTCTTGGGACGTTCTTTAAATATCAGTCCATTTGTGATTATCGTATCTCTGGTTTTATGGGGTTTGATTTGGGGAATAGTAGGCATGTTGCTTTGTGTTCCTTTAACGGTGATCTTGATAATTATCCTAGCGCAATTTCCGAGTACTAGACCGATCGCTATTTTGTTGTCCAAGAGAGGACGGATTGGCGAGGTAAAATAAGCATTTTGCCATTTAGGTCTTAAAAATACATTATCCAATTTCCTTTTTATTTCTTAAAACTTGTTTCGTTTTACTGGGCATTGTTTTTTATATTACATAACTAAAATCAATGTCATGCATACTTCCCCAAGAGAAAAACAGCTTACCTTTTTTCCATTTCTGGAAAAAGCCGCTCCACTTACAATTGTGAAATTTATACTCCTAAACTCTTCTGAAAACTACTTTAGCAGAATTCCTATCTTTAAAAGGAATTGATGGGGAACTTTTTGGCCGCTGTTCAAATAAAAAGGAGCAGATTAAAGCATTCTAAAGCCAATGTTTTGTTTTCATTAAATTCTTATAAAACAGAATCAGATCATAAATTTGAAAAGCACTACCCCAAATGAAAAAAAGCAATACCAGTTCTTCTAACAAAATTGCACCCTACATAAAAAACCAGCTTCAGTATTTCATTATATTAAGCCTACTCTTTTTTTCCATCCCTGCTTTTGGTCAGATAAATCTAGATTCTTTATCACAAATCTGGCTGGACAAAAGCAATCCTGATACTTTGCGAGCAAACTCCTATTTGGATTACATCTACAATTATTATGTTTTACAAGAACCAGATAGCGCAGACCTCCATTTCCAATTGTTATATGATTTTTGTATTGAAAAAAACATTTCAAAACAGGCCATCCAAACAAAAAGAGTAGAAGGTTATCACTACTTCAGGGTTGGAGAATATTCAACTGCTATAGAATCTTACGACAAAGGATTGGCACTTGCCCAGGAAAGCAATGATACCAGTGAAATTGCGGAAATCATTTTAAGAAAAGGATGGCTTTATCATGATACAGGACAAAAACCAAAGGCAATTGCCAACTACATAAAATGCCTCAACTATTTTGAAGCACTCAATAAATATTCTGGGATATTATCTGTCTATAATGAACTGGGTAGTATTTACAGAGATGAAGAAGACTGGGAAAAATCATTGAATTATTATCAAAGGTCACTTGAGGCAGGGAAGAAAATTGGCTTTAAGAATAAAGCTGTAATAGCAAACTTAGGTGATTTGTATATTGAAATGGAACAGTACGATACCGCTTTGGTTTATCTATACAAAAGTCAGAAATTTGCTAAAGCTGAAAATGACAAACTAGTCATCGGCTCGAATATGACTTCGATCGGCTATGTTCATAAAATGAAAGGAAATAATGAAATCGCAGTTGAATATTTAAAAGAAGCTTTAGCAATAAGCCAAGAAATAAATGATGTGCAAAGAATAGTAGCTTGTCTATTGATATTGGCAGATATTGACCTAGAAAACAACCGAAACAAATCAGCTATAAATCGATGTAAAACTTGCCTTATTAAAGCCAAAGAGATTGGGGATCTAGATGACATTTATGATACTTATGATTGTTTGTATCGAGCAAGTAAAGCTATGGGGAACGGAGATTTAGCGCTGGAGTATTTTGAGAACATGCAATTATATGAAGACAGTTTAAAATTGCGAGAAACAACTTTGCAGCTGATCGAAATGGAATTCGAAACCAAAATAAAAACCGACAGTCTCGAACAAGTTCAAAAAGATTTACAAACCGAAAAGCTGCATCAAGAAGAGATTGCTAGCACAGAAAAGAATAAAAATATCATAATTTTTTGTGGATTGATTTTCTTGGTTGCCGCTTTGGGATTGTTTTTTAGAAATAGAATAATGAATTCCTCTCAGCTAAAACTGCAAAAAGAAAAAGATCGTTCTGAATCTTTGTTACTGAATATTTTACCACCAGCAATCGCTGAAGAACTAAAAAGCAAAGGAAAAATAGAGCCTAGAAACTTTGAAGATGTTTCTATTTTATTTACTGATTTCAAAAGTTTTACAAAAAAGTCTGAATCTGTTTCTCCGAAGATTTTGGTAGCAGAAATCAATGATTGCTTTGCTGCCTTTGACCATATCTGCGGGAAATATAAAATTGAAAAAATCAAGACGATTGGCGATGCATACATGGCTGCAGGAGGTTTACTCATCACATCAAAAAATGCCATTAAGAATACTGTTTTAGCCGGTCTTGAAATGCAGGATTTTATTATAAAAAGAAAGCAAGAAAACAGAGGACATATTCCTTTTGAAATGCGTTTGGGAATTCATACTGGGCCGGTAACTGCTGGAGTTGTTGGTGTAAAAAAATTCCAATATGACCTATGGGGAGACACCGTCAACACTGCTTCAAGAATGGAAAGTGCAGGCGAGATTAACCAAGTCAATCTCTCAGAAACGACTTATTCATTGATAAAAGATGATCCAGAATTTAGTTTTGACATAAGAGACGAACAAGAAATCAAAGGAAAAGGAATGATGAAAATGTATTTTGTAAAATTGAAA
>CALIAG010000252.1 GCA_938041325.1 uncultured Saprospiraceae bacterium
GGTTTTTGTTTTTCAATTAGCTCTTTATTTACCATTACAACGATTAAGAATTGGTAAATGCTCCTGTAAGCCTTTTATTTAATTCAAGAGATAAATGAACTCCATCTCAAATTTTAGACTAAAAAAACTAATCCCTTAAAAGTGATCCTAATTCTGGATTAATTGTATATTTACGCGAAAGGTGCATTAAATCCTACTGTTTCACAAAACCAGTAATTATACATTTATGCAACTCTATTTGAAAACTTTCCTTTTTATTTCCTTTCTAATTTCAAGTTTGGGTATTTCCGCACAACATGATCTTGATGCGCTTATCGTGGAGCTGGAAGATTATATGAAGCAACGACGGATACCCGGTATGATGTTAAGCATCGTACGTGCGGACACCGTTCTATTCTCTGGCGGATTGGGTTTTGCCAATATAGAGCAAGAAGAAAAAGTAACTGCTCAACACCTTTTCCGACAAGGATCTATTTCTAAAACTTTTACAGCACTAGGAATTTTAAAACTTCAAGATCAAGGAAAACTAAAGCTTTCCGATCCAATCCTGAAAATAGATCCAACTCTTCCTATAAAAAACAAATGGGCGAAGAATTCTCCAATTCGAATTGAACATGTATTGGAACATACTGCCGGCTTTGACGAAATGCATTTGCACGCCATTTATAATCGCGAAGATGAAACTGCTCCCCCAACATCAAAATTGATGGAGATTAACAAGGAATCTTTGTATGCTCGATGGGAACCTGGAACACGCATGTCCTATTCTAATCCAGGATTTGTAGTTGCGGGACATATGATTGAGACAGTCGCCAATCAACCTTATCAAGATTTTTTAAAAGATCAAATTATCGATCCGATCGGGATGCCCTCCTCAGCATTTTATTTCAAAGAACCCCAAAATGGATGGATGTCTCAGGGCTACTATAATGAAGGCGGAAAATATTTTCCTATAGATTTTGTTTCTATTCAGGGCGGACCTGCAGGAGAACTTTGCTCTAATGCAGTAGACATGGGTGCTTTCCTCCAATTTATGCTAAGAAAGAAAATTACAAATGAGGAAAACACTATTATAAATGAATCCAATTTTGAGCGGATGGAAAACTCCCTTACCAGCCTTGCAGGTAAAAAGGGATTGCCAGGAGGATATGGATTAGGCAATGGTTCGAGATGGATGATGGGGCATCGTTTTCAGGGGCATAATGGCGGAATTGATGGCTTTTCATCGGATTACACCTATTCCCGTAGCGCTGATCTAGGCGTGGCAGTCGCCATCAATAAATCCGATCGTGTTGGGCATTTGCTGTACATGGTAGTCCAGCATTTTCTCAAGGACCAGATGCCTGAAGCAAATGATCGGATCACCGCTCCGATTCCAGAAGACTTGGCCAAAGAGTTCGAAGGTTTTTACACTTACCAGCATCCAAGAAACCAAATTACGGACTTCATGGATCAGTACATTTCAGGAGTTTCCTTAGATTTTGAGGAGAATTTGGTTCAAATAACAGAAATATTTGGGACCGTAGTTGATACACTGTATTACGCTGGCAACAAACAGTTTTATTCAAGAAACGAAGGATTGCCTTTTGCAATTTTGATGAATGACAAGAAAGGGAGGCAGATTTTTTGGCCGGGAAGCGGTTATGGAGTTAAAAGTTCGAAGCTCTTGACTTGGATTAAGTTGATTGCTCTTGTTTTTTCAGCTTTAGTTGCCATTCCTTATTTATTATATGGCTTGATTTGGTTTATCATTAAAATGGTCAAGAAAAAGAAGCAAAAGGTGGGAAGCAGATTGGTATTATGGCTCACCGCTTTATTTTATACATTAATGCCCATCCTTTATATAGGAATAATGGGAACCTTCAGGGAGAATGGAACACTCAATTCAGTAAGCATACTTTTCTTTGTCTGCTCCATTCTATTTTTTGCTTTTTCAATCGGATCCTTTCTCTTTGCATTTAAACTCGGTGAAGAAAAGAAAGGATTTAAGTTTTATTATCGCTTGACTTCTTTTTGCCTTTTTGGTCTTGCTCTTTTCTTATTAAATCAAGGTCTGATTGGTTTTCAAGCCTGGTCCTATTGACCAAAATTCTTCTTCTTGTTTAAATCAAAAACAATTAACTTTTCCTTAATATAAACTGACGTTCCAATGGTTCCAATGAGCCGATCGGGACTTGAAATAGGCTTTACTTTGAAGTATACAAAATGATTATTTTTTTAACCTTCAAAATATAATAGTTATGAAAAGCCTAAAAAATTTGAGTATCCTATTCGCCATATGTTTATTTACAGCTTGTGGAGATGCTACCCTTTCTCTTAATTTATTAAATGTGGCCGTTGTCAATAAGAATGACAGAGTTAGTCCTGGTGAAAATTTAGAAGTCAAGATTTCAGGACAGGACACGGAAAAGCTGGATTTCATTCGAATTGAAATTCCTGCTTTGGGAGTTGAAGAATTGGTAGAAAATTTAAATGGAAGTGAAAAATGGAAATTTACCAAAACCTACTTGGTAGAGCAAAGCGATTTGAACGGTGTTTTCGACATCATCGTGACTGTTGTTGATCTCAACGGGGATTTAGATTCTGAAAGAGAGGAGTTTACAGTGAGATAGTACTTTGAATCCGGTGACCTATTTATTTTTCGAAAGTAAATTCATAAGGTTACCGGATTCACTATTTCAAGAATCGATCAGGAGGTGAAAGGAAGAAACCTACTTTGAAATATGGGGAATCACTTAACTCTACTTGAAAGTTCTGCGTATCATCATTTGGAAATTCAAAATCTGTGCTGAAGTTCTTTTGGAAACCTACTGTAATATCGAACCACATCCAATCCTTTATTTGCTTTTCAAGGGTCACTGAAAATCGGAGTTCAGAATGATTCATATTATAATCAAAAAAGTCATTTGTCTCAAAAGCGTAACTTCTACTTTGAAACTTGACTCCACCTAATAATATGGCTTCACTTGAAATATTATACCTTGCCAAAACAACCGCTGGGAATGCAGACTCAAGTCCCCATTTATCGTTAAAGGTTTTGTTGTAAATTAAAAATGGCAAGAGTGCGCTGTTCCTAAATCCACTTGAATAATTCAGTCCAATCCCCCACTCTTCTTGTTCATTTTTCTTTATCCCAAAAATTAGCGTCGCATTATCAATTGCATACTTTTCATCAAAACTCATCAAACCTGAAAAATCACCATTGGACAAGCGGCGATACCGAAAACTTGCATAGAATTTTTCATCTATTGATTTACTTAGCAGCAGCTCTAAACCGGTGCTTTTAAGAAATTGATTGTCTAATCGATTAAGAATCGTTTCATAATCGCTATTGATAATATCAAAATTGTATTTCTCGGATTTGAAAAAATAGCCTACTAATAACTTCAAGCCTTCTTTATTCAAAACTGGAATTTTAAGTGAGGCTTTGATATCCTGTACATTCTTCAACTCACTTGGCTGATCTTGAAATGGGAAACCTTCTTCCTCTTCCAAAATTTCTCCGAGCAAATGTCCAAATGAAAGGTCAAGACCACGGCTCCTAGATTTATTCAAAACACCCGGCTTACAAAAACACTTTACATTCAAAGTAGAAAGATTAATGTCCTCAGGTAAAAATTCTGGTCTATCTTGAGCTTTGGTTTTTATACTTATGCTTAGCAGAAAAGCAAAAAATATAATGCATTTGAAATCCATGTTTTTTTTGGTTCTTACTTCTTTTATCACAAACTTGATTTAAGTTCGAAAGTTAAATAATTACCTAGACAATTAATCAAATTAACCTGAATTCTTTGGTTAGAATACTTTAGAAAATGAGTTTCAGCAGTCCCTTTCAAGATTAACTTCAAATTTGACAAAGTAAAACACCTTTAACACTTTATTCTTTATCTATTTAAAAAATATTGCCAAATAAACCGAAAGAATAATAGTTTAGTATTTCACATCGCCTATTGCTAATACAAGATATGTTTTTTAAATTTGCTCCATGAGAGTCCGAAAATCAATTAACATAGAGAATTCAGAAGAAGCCATCTACATTGCAAAGATCGCAG
>CALIAG010000253.1 GCA_938041325.1 uncultured Saprospiraceae bacterium
AACGAACTCGGCATTAAACGAATGCTTCTGCATGCAGCGAATATTCAGTTCGAACATCCTGTAAGCAAAACCTTGTTGAGTATAAATGCGCCTGAAGATTCCTTATTTATCAAAGCAAAAACTATCTTAGATTTTTGAGGAGTAATTAGTATTCAGTACTTAGTATTTAGTATTTAGTATTTAGTACTCAGTATTTAGTATTCAGTACTTAGTATTCAGTATTTAGCATTTAGTATTGAGAGGTCTGGTTTTTACTAATTCCATAAAACGACTGATAAAGAAAACACCGCATAATGTCAGATGTACTTTACCCAAAATCCTTATTTGAAAATATAGGTCTTTCCCTTTCAGGTGGCGGCTACCGTGCTGCAGGATTTCATCTCGGAACATTAAGTTATTTACACCATCTAAAAATTGGAGACAATAATCTTTTAGAAAAAGTCAAAATTCTTTCTACCATTTCCGGTGGTACAATTACGGGAATGATGTACGCCTATCATTTAAAAAAAAGATCCTCCTTTCCTCAGTTTTATCTTCGACTGTATAGAACTTTGAATCAAGATGCATTATTGGAATCAGCTCTAACCAAACTCAACAATCCTAAAAGCTGGAAGAATCAACATAAAAACAAAAACGTGATCAATGCTTTTGCAGAGGTCTATAACGATGATTTTTTTGAAGGTGCCCAATTTGATCTTTTCTTTGAAGGAGAACAAATTCATTTAGAAGAATTGATTTTTAATGCAACTGGATTAAAAACCGGGACTTTATTTCGGTTTCAAAAAACAAAAAGTACTCGAGCAGTCATTGGAAATCGTTTTACCCAAATCCCAAGAGAGATTGCTGGTGAATTCCGTTTGGCAGATATTGTTGCAGCGTCCTCTTGTTTCCCTGGAGGTTTTGAGCCTTTGGAGTTGCCGAGAGATTTTATGCAAAAAAAGAATTCTGCTCTAGAAAAGTTTTGGTTTGAAAAAAAATGGTCTCCAATGGGCTTAATGGATGGAGGAATCTTGGACAACCAAGGCATCAACAGTGTAGAAATGGCGGAGAGACGCAGGCGAGATCCCGAAACGAAACAGTATTTAGATTTGTTTTTAGTCTCCGATGTGGGTTCAAAATATATGGAGGCTTATGAGTTTCCGCGTGCAGAAGGAAAGAAATGGTGGAGTGGTTTTACTTTAAACAATCTGGAAAGAGGGGCTTGGATTTTAGCGATTCCTTCGTTGATCGGATTAATTGTCTCCATTTTTTATAGCAGCATGAGTTTGGCTTGGATTGTAACTTGGTCGATATTGATGACGGTAGGAATTTTAGTACTACCGATTTTTATATTTGCAAAGCGATTTATAAAATCAAGCATTCAAAAGCAGTTTCCAATTGAAAGTAAAATGTATTTACCTCGCGTGAATATTTTATATAATTTACCTCTTTATTCTTTGTTGAATCTCTTACAAGTTCGAGCTGGTTCTTTACTAAAGATTAGCTCAGACATTTTCATGAAACAGATTAAAAGCGGAAAATTACAATCTTTATTTTCTCATCCAAAATGGCAAAAGAGGTTGGCAATTAATCTTATCTATACGATTGCAGAGAGTGATTGTGATGAAGACTTAGACTCTACGGCTCCCAGTGAAAAGATGCAAGAAATAAGCAAAGCAGCGAGTCAGATGGAAACAACCTTGTGGTTTACCCAAAAAGAAGAGAAGGAGCAATTATTGAAAAAGTTGGTTACTTGCGGCCAGTTCACCACCTGCAATAGTCTCTTGCGTTATTTAGAGAAATTGGAAAAGGATAAGAATGCGAATTTCGACGAAAGTCAGCTGTTGCAAATTCAAGACCTTAAACAAAAATTATTGATAGATTTTAAAAAGTTCAAAGGAAATCCTTATTTCTTAACGGACGATTATAACGCTTGAAATATCTCTTAGCTTATAGATCATTTCTTAGCGTACTTTGCTTTTTTAGCTTCAATGTATTCATCCATACGACTTAGCAAACGCCACCATTCCGAACCATCTTCTCTAAACTCCCGAATCGCTCCTGCCCGGACCAAAATTTTCCGCAATTCATTGTCCTCAAATCCACCAAGATGCTTTTTCAAAGTGTCAAAACTCCTGTCAGTATACCCTTTATGATTGAGAAAATGTTTAGCCGTACTTTCCGCCATAAATTCTAATTTATTCTCTTCTCGAGAAAGCATAAGCTGTTGCTTAAATTGTTGTCTTTGCAGCAGAAAGGAAATTAATCCACCAATTAAAGCTCCTAGCAAAGCGGATATCATAGAAAGAATTTCAGGACCCATTGTGTGTTTTTGTTTTCAAAATAGTAAAATCTTTTAATAAAGAAGTTGTTTAAAAATAGATAGATGATTTAATTGATGCGATTCTCCAAAATATGGTTTTACAAGAATCATTGAAAAATGGAATTTACACAAGCAGGAATCAAAACCCCTTATCCTTTTAAATGAGGGCTTTTTATATTAAAAATATATCATCTAAAGGTTTTCTTCCAAACCCTGTTTTGTGTTTAGTTCGATCTAAAAAAGGGTTTGCAATGTTATTCTAATTGTTGATTCTCCAAGATTAAAAGTCAAAATCTGTAATTGTTTCATTTCATTTTAGGCTTAAAAATTCTACTATTTAATATAGACTCGTCATTATTCAATCAATCAGATAATTAAGCGCTTCCAGTATGCAACCTGTAGAAAATAGGCTCGTTCAATTATTTAGATAAGTTGCCAAGAGACCACACGAAAGTACCAAAGCTCATTATTTCAAATTCAGGATACCTATTCCTCAATCTATATTGACTTGTCTCTTTTCTGTATGTAATTGCTCTGTCAACATTTATAATTGAATAGGTTTCTAAAACCTTCCCCCAGCTAAGCAGTGTGAATATGAAGATATGCCATACAACATGGTTATTAATTTTAGTTCTTTGTTGCAATAGCTTTATCGCTATAAGTTCAATAGATATTGAAGCAACTTTAACTGAAGGACAAGGCTTTTCCACAATCCCTTTGACAAAAACATTTGTTTTAAAAGATGCGACAGCGGATCTCGATATAAAAGACATTTTGAAAAATGAGTTTCAATCTCAATTTCAGATTGCTGAAAACAGCATTAAAAAAATACAGGATTTTGATGCCAATTACTGGATTAAATTTAGTTTTCAAAAAAACACAGACCCTCTCCGAAAGATCTATTTGGGAACAGGAGATTGGACTATAAATTATTTTGACTGCTATGTAGTTGGAGCAGACGGAACCATTAAATCACATTTCGAAACAGGCTTATTCCGTCCTTTTAAAAATCGGGATTTGTTTCATAAGAATTTCAATTTTCTCCTCCCGTCACTTGAAGGAACATCTACTGTTTACCTCAAGATAAAATCTAATCATAAAGCATTTTTCAATTTTCATATTCGCAGTCTTGAGCATATTCAACAAGCATCCATTTCAGAAGAAATGGTACTCGGATTATTTTATGGAATGCTTTTGCTTTTAGCGATTATTAATTTGACTACTTTTTTAGCGATCGGTCAAAAAATCAACCTTTGGTATTTCATTTACGAGTTAAGCTGTATTTTGCTTTGCTTAAATATTGACGGTTTAGGTTTTTTGTTTTTATGGCCTGATCTGCCTATACTGAATCACGTTCTCATCAAGGTCGTCGTACCGCTACAATTATTTGCAGTCATTCAGTACTCCAGTGCATTTTTGTCTTTTAAATCTTCTTCCACGCCAGCTAAGAAGCTTCAATATTTAGTCTTAGCTTTTGCAGTTTTAGCAGCATTTTTCGTTACCAATCCACTTACGAATTTTGTAGTAGGAATCAGCTCAATTCTTGTATATCTGTTGATTATTTACGAAATGAGAAGTTCCTATAAGAAAGGGTTTTATCCAGCAAAATATTTCCTCACAGCCATTAGCATCAGCCTAGTTGGTTTAATATGCCTTTGGGTTATGAAAATGGGATTCATCCCTTGGGACAAATTCAATCGCCTCCAATCTAATTTGATTAATTATGCTTATAATATCGCCTTAATCACAGAATTTGCCATTTTTCTTTTTGCTCAAGTTTTGCGATACAAATATCGCTCGGATAATCAGCGTAGGTTAATTGAAGGGAATGAAAAGAGGTTCAGAAATATTTTTGAAGGTTCATTTGATGCGATTTTAGTCTTTGATTCAAAACTTAACAAGGTCATTGATAATAACGAAACTGCTCAAAACCTTTTCAACTATTCTCACAAGGAACTTTTGAAAATACCGATAGACAGAATAATAGATCTTCCTTTAGAACTCAATACAAAAATGGAAAGCAAAAATGGTTGGAACGATGAACACCAGAAATCTATCCAAATCACTGGCCTAACCAAAGCGAATAAGAATATAAATTTAGCGCTTAGTATTTCCAAACTAGATTCCGAAGACAACATTTACATTCTAGCAATAAAAGATATCACTGAACAGGTAATTGCCCAAAAAGAATTGGATAACAAAATGGAGGAAATCACCAACAAGAATAGACAGTTGGAAAAATACATTGCCTCAAACAATGAGTTAGAAAGTTTTGCGTACGTGGCATCGCATGATATGAAACAACCCATCCGTTCTATAAAATCTTTTTCTCAGCTTCTTGAAAGAAAATTAAAAAAAGAAAATTTATTAGATCAAACGAAATCCGAATACCTTGACTTTATTATCAATGGAATATCTGATATGGAAAAGCTAGTAAGTGATTTATTGGATCATTCAAAAGTAAATTCCATGGATGATTTACATTTCAAAAAAGCGAGTCTGGAAGATGTTGTTCTAAGAGTTAAGTTCAATCTAACTAGTCAATTAATAGAAAACAAGTCGGAGATTATTTATTCAAACTTGCCAACTTTATTCATTGAGCAAACAAGGATTCAACAGCTCTTTCAAAATATCATTTCTAATGCTGTAAAATTCCGAAAAAAGAACGAAAATTGCACGGTCGAAATTATTGCCAAGGAACTCAAAGAACATTGGCAAATATCGATACAAGACAATGGAATCGGAATTGAAAAAGAATACTTCGACGAGATTTTTCAAATCTTCAGAAAGCTGCATGGCCGCGCTGAATATGCTGGCTCAGGGATTGGTTTAGCCACCTGCAAAAAGATAGTAGAACAGCATGGTGGAAGAATTTGGGTAGAATCTACCCTAGACGTTGGGACAACTTTCCATTTTACTTTGCTAAAGAATATCCAACAAAAGAATATGCTTAAAACAAACGTTCCCGAAATGTACAACTAGTCATTTTATACTTCACTATTTTTTTCCTGCAACCATTTCCAGCTTTCTTGCACTTAGTAGACGGTTAGACTGCTAGATGATTAGACGGTAGACTACTAGACACTAAAAGTACAACGTCTAATTATCTAACGTCTAAAAATCTTTTTGTCTTTTTATCTTTTCGAAAAAATATAAGTTATGAAAGCTAAACTCTTTTTATCGTTCCTATTCTGCGCCCTGTTTTTTCTATCCTGTACCAAAAAAGAAAATTGTACAGGAGATTGTGAATTCGTTTTGGAAAAAACAGAAGCCAGAATGATGTATCTATCTTGCTTTGACAAATACGGATTTATGGTCGAAACCAACGGTGACTCCCGCACTCAGATGATTGGTATCCCAGATAGGATTGCAGCAAAATACCAAGAAGAAGGACTTGAGGTTCTGATTAGTGGTGAATTCAGAATCAACCAATTGACTCCAGGTTTTCCAGATCCAATAATTGGAGCATTTCCTCTTTATCAAGTTAACTTGAATTCCATAAAAAAGATGGACTAATTTAATCCAATCTTACTTTTAAAAAAATCGCTTTATATTGAGGAAAACTACCTTATGATAAAGCGATTTTTTTTTCTATTCGTTCTTGCTATTTACAGTTGCCAGCCAAATGAAAAGGCAATACCGATTCCTACAAACCTAAGTCCTGCAGAACAACTCTTGTCTCAATCCATTGCCTATCACGATCCACAAGGCAATTGGTCCAAATTAAAATCCAGTGTTGATGTAAATACGGAATTGAGGATGGACTCTATTCCAGAATTATCACAAAGGCATATCCATTTTAATAATTTAAAAGGAGAGTTTGCGCTTAACTGGGATTCAAAAAAAATTGGCTTAAGCGGAGTCATCAATTCGGATACTTGCTACGTTAATCCTAATAAAGAAATATCTAAAGAAGAGCGAAATGAAATAGCTGCAAACCTGGGCTGCGAACGCATAAGTATGTACAAGGATTATTACCATTACCTCCTCGGCATTCCAATGAAATTGATGGAAGACAAAGCCATTATAACGGATTCAATACTTCAGCGGACTCATGATGACATTAAATACGATGTTGTGAAAATCAATTATGAACCCTTGGATCAGATGCCCTCTTGGTATTTTTATTTCGATCAGAAAGACCACAGTTTGCAATTATGCAAATTTACTTCTGCAGAGGACGAAAATGAAGGAGGAGAGTATATTCTGTACAATGGGGAGACTTTATCAAATGGAATTAAATTCAAAAAACGCCATATTTGGCTTTATAATACCCCCGAACGAGATACTTTGGCAATAGAGGATTACACCTTCTCAAAGCTATTTATCAAATGATTTATATTTTTTTATTTTTTTTTTAAAAAGGATGTGACTTCATCGAAACAGGTGCGTCTTAATTGTACAAATACGATATAAATACTTTTATTAAAAATATTGTTTTCATTTGGTTTTTTGGGGTTATATAGGTTAATGTGTTTACATGTTAACCTATTTTTTTTGCCCAAAATGAAAGGAGATGAAATCAATTAAGGCTAAGCATCCTTAACTCACAAACAAACTCAAGCTAAGCCAAAGTTCTTAATAAGTATTTCTACCGACCTTAATTAAGAAGGTCTAAATCCAATCTAATTTACTGAGTAATTCTTCTTTATTTCTCTTGCTGAGCGGGACATGTTTCTCATTTAATAAAACAATGCTGTCTTGTAAGTCCACAGAACTTACTTTTTTGTAATTGACAAAAAAGCTACGGTGAGTTTGAATAAACAATTGAGGAGGAAGGCGTTTTATCATTTCAGACATGGGCATGCGTACCAAAAACTTTTTACTGTCGGTATGAACTTGGCAATAACGTCCATCTTGTTCTAAATAAAGGACATCATGCACTGCTACTTTTTCAAGCTTCTGTCGGGTTTTTATAAAAAAATGATCTTCAAATAAGAAGTCATTTTCCCAATTCTCTTCTTTTCCAGACTTTACAGAATTCTTCTCCTCCTCTTTTTGAAGGTTTTTGACCGTTAGTTCAATCGTCCGTTGCAATTGAATTTCGTTAAAAGGTTTTGCGAGAAAATTAACAGGTTTGGTGCGGGAAGCTCGATTATAAGTCAACTCATCCTGCAGCGAGGTAATGAATACAACTGGAATGAGGTGTTTTTGATGAATGAGATCAGTTAGCTCAATACCGTCGTGTTCTCCATGGATGTGGACATCCATTAAGATAAGATCAGGTAAGCCTTTTTCTAAAAGAGCCAATGCATCTTTACTATTGTCAACTGTTCCAAAATGCTCATATTCTAATTTATCAATAAGCATTTCCAGTTTATCAGCATATAACTCTTCGTCTTCAACAATAAGAATTTTGAATGCCATGTGGTTGAATGGGCTATTAAGCAATAAATAATTCTCTTAGGTGAATGTACTACCATTATGAGCATTTGTTTCAATGCTCTTAACAATATAAGACTTCTTTAACGACTTTATTGGGTCACTTGCTTCTAAAAGCATGTCAAAATTCAATCATTTATATTAAAAACAATTTAAATACAGCTCATTTTCGGTATTTCTCTATTTCCCGTTCGTGCTCCAAATCTGCCCGTTCCTGCACAAAAATCCCCCCGTTCGTGACCAAAGCCCAACATAAAGGCCTTCTCTCCTGCATCTTTACACTGTAATTCTAAAGTATTAATATTAAAACCCTAAGATCATGAATTCAAGAATAATTATTTCTTTCCTTCTTTTATCCCTTTTCTACTCTCCTACAATGGAAGCGCAAAGTGTTTTTGGCTGGATCAAAGATAGAGCATCTGATATCGACAATGCCTTTACTGGAGATCGAGATGCTGCTGAAGAAGAAGCCCGAAAAGCAAAAGCAGAACAAGAACATCAAGACGCGATGGACGCCTGGGAAGCAGAACAAGCAGAAATCAAAGCCGCGCAAGATGAACACACTGCAGTGCACGCATTAAATGCCAATGGCGAAAATCAATTGATGCGAGCAATTAGAGCTGGAGATGAAGAAGTCTCCAAAGACCTCGTGAAAAGAGGTGCAAAAGCCAATATTAGAAATGTGAAAGGTTCGACTCCTCTGCATGAAGCCGTAAAAGCAGATTCTCCAACTTTGATTGATTTGGTTTTGGTCAATGGTGGTGAAATAAATGCCGAAGACAATAGCGGGAAATCACCACTTGATTTAGCCATGTTGGTTCCGAAT
>CALIAG010000254.1 GCA_938041325.1 uncultured Saprospiraceae bacterium
TATGGCTAGTGTCGAGTGGATCTGTGCATTGTTAATTCTCCCGTTTATGATATCACTTTTCTTTCATTGTAAAAAACATCAAATCAGTTTTATCCCAATCCTCTTCTTAATATTTGTTGCCATCTCTTTTTTCGGATTGCCTTTTTATGCTGAGCCGCATTTCACTCGTGCCTTGTTTGGGAATATAATTATCCCAGTAGCTTTGGGACCTTTGCTGGCCGTTTTTTTATGGCGGAAAAAAGAAGTGAGAAAGCTTAGGCTTGTTTCTTTGTTGTCTTTTGTGATAATGGCAACTTCGCTTGGGGTAATTATTATGCGTCCGTCTTTTCCGGGTTTTGTTTATAACTATTTTGGATTAATATTAAGCTTGTTTCATGTAGGTTGGACTTTATGGTTACTTTGTCTGGGAGGACTTTTTATGAAGATTCAAAAATAAACATTGGATACAAGTAGCTGTGAGACTATGCGAATAACTTAGCTTTTATCAGCAAGGTGATTAGCGATAAAATATGCAATAATCCTATGAAAAGGATCAAGATGAATAATAGTTCAATTAAATTTCCGTCCTTTTCGTTTTCTAATGATCTTTAAAGTGTACTAAGAGAATAAATTCGAAGAACTTAAATGATACAGGCTCTAAACAACTTGAATTGAGGGACAAAAGTAAGATAGCAGAAATAGTTCGAAGTATCAGAGAGGGAGACTCAGCTGCTATGAAGTTGTTGTACGAAATATTTGCAAAGGAAATGCTAACGCTTTCCTACAGAATAACAGCTAATTTGCAAGATGCTGAAGATATTATTCAAGAATCATTTATCCATTCTTTTAGAGTCATTGATCAATTGAAAGAGGATGGGAATTTTGGTCCCTGGCTTAAGCGCATTGTTCTTAATAATAGTTTGAAAAAGATTAAGAAAAGACGAACCTATGTAACGCTGGAGCAGGAACACATCGAAGAGTCTGATGACAGCGATAGGTGGTATGAGGCAATACCGTTTAATATAGTGCAGGAAGCCATCCAAAATTTACCGAATGGTTGCAGAGAAATTTTGACCCTTTTTTTATTGGACAATTTTAAACATCGAGAGATATCAGAAATGCTTGAAATATCGGTTTCAACTTCCAAGAGTCAATATCAATATGGATTAAAAATATTGCGGAACAGCTTAAAAAAATACGGGAATGAAGGACTTTGAAAAATATATAAAGGACAACCAGCGAAAACTTGATCTGGACACAATCAACCCCAAGGTATGGCAAAGCATCGAAGCGGGAATCAATGGAAAAAAAGGCAAGGTGTTTTTTTTACGCAAAAGCATTATAGGATTAACAGCCGCGATTCTTGTCGGAGTATTTTGTTATCAATGGTTCGGAAATGATCAAAAGGAAAGCTTCCCTCCGCACTTGCTAGAAGACTATGGTTTTAAAGATTCCAACGTAAATGACCTTCTCGATACTAAGATTAATGTCATACGAAAAGCGAGTATTCCTGTAGCGTACAAGAACGACTTAGAAATGCTTCTTGGACAGGTTGCGAATTTAGATCAACACTTTGCTGGAAAAATAAAGCAATTGAAATTAGCCAATTCCGAAACAGAGCTCAATAGAGAAGTACTTGAATATTACAAGACTAAGAGTGAGATTCTGGACAAAGTAATTGACGAAATCCAAAAAATAAATAGTAATGAAGAAGAATATCAAATCAGAAGTGAGAAGACGGGAATTCAACTATAGACTAATTCCGCTCATTGCCCTATTTTGTTTTGTTTTCCTTTCGACTAGTGATGGACAACGGATCCAACATACGATCGAAAGAGAGATTCCTTTATCCGATGAAAGTAGAATTAAAATTAATGGTCCAGAATCTGTCAGGATCACAGGGGTCGGTACAATTTGTACAAGGCAAGTGGGAGATAAATATATTGTTTCTAGAAAAAGCAGTACTCCAGATATTTATAACATTGACAAAAAACTGATCATCAATACTTGGGATAAAAAAGCAATCAAACAAGTTTCAACCCTATCTTTCTCGTGTAAAACAACTGCTCAAGAGAAACAATTGAAAGAAGCATTGGCTATAAATTTAGTTGAAAATGCAGCTGGTACCGTTGAGGTAGATTGTGAATTAAACATAGATAAATTTCAGCTTGAAAATGGTTGGTTCACTACGGAAAACAATCATATCATTCTTGATAATGGAAAGGTCTATCCGATCAATTACCTGAGCATTTCCACAACGCTCTATTTACCGAGCAATGGTCAAGTTACTATTGATTCTGAAGAAAATGATATCGTTGTCGATCGACTCGAAGGAGAATTGGAGATAGATGTGGTAGGAGGGAGTCTTACCGCTAAAGAAATTAGTAAGCTTAAAGGAAATATCAGCTTTGCAGAAATCAATGTTGAACAAATAGGAAGCGCAACTTTAGAATTGCAAAACACCAAGCTAAAAGCAAACTCCATCCATCAATTGAAACTTGAAAGTGCAATTTCAAAAGTAGAAATTAAAACTATCGAAAAGTTAGAAGTAACGAAAAGTTTGAATGATCACTTTTACTTAGAAACGGTCCAAGCTATAAAAGTTACCAACTCTATTTATTCAAATTATAATCTTGCTAGTTGTAACGAAAGTTTGGAAATGACACTCAAGGGTGGAGATGTCGATATCAAAAACTATGGACCTTTATTGAAATTTGCAATTATAAAAAATCGAAATGCGAAAATACAAATTGATTTAGAAAGCCTTGAAAGCTATTCATTAACCATCAATTCATTTGATCAGTCAAAATATAGCCTACCCAATAATTTTGTTTTGATAAAAACGGAAGACGAAGCTAACTATTATAAATTGGGTTCTAATCCGGAACAAACCATAATGCAGATCGACTGCATCCATTGTGAAGTAACAATGAAAAACTAAAGTCAAAAAGGCACTTCAATAAGTTCAAAAGAAGCATTCCATTCTAAAAATATTTCAAATAAATGATATGAAACAATCAATCATAATAGGACTCCTATTGTCAATTACGACCTCAATAGTTTTTGGCCAAAGCCTTACAGAAAAACTGGATCAAATTTTCGAATCTGCCTATAATCCTTCAAAAAGTGGTGCTGCTATTTTAATATCCAAAGAAGGAAAAACCATTTATCAAAATCAAATAGGATTGGCCAATGTAGAATATCAAATTCCCATAAGCACTAAAACCAAATTTCATATTGGCTCCATAACCAAGCAATTTACTGCCGCAGCTATTTTGATATTGGAAGAAGAAGGAAAACTAGCAATTGGTGATAATATTTCAAAGTATTTACCTTCAATTCCTGCTGACAAGAAAACAGTTACAATCGCCCAATTGTTAACTCATACTTCTGGAATAAAGGATTATCCTCGAATTTCTGAAATACGAAAACAGATTCGAAATAATCTGTCACCAAAGCAAATTGTAGACCTAGCGAATGAGGTAGAATTAGAATTTACACCAGGCGCTGAGCTTCGCTATTCGAATACTGGATATGTTTTATTGGGCTTGATCATTGAGGCTGTTTCCGGGCAAGATTATGCGACCTTTCTAAGCAATCGGATTTTTAAAATTCTCAATATGAATAGCACAGAGGTAAATAACTATGAAGCGATTGTAACGAATAGAGCTGTTGGTTATTCAGAAGATGAAAACGACGAACTCATTCATGCGACTTGCCATACTTCGTCCTATTCTGCAGGCGCGATAATTAGCACAGTAGAAGATCTAAATAAATGGGTGATAGGTCTACACAATGGTAAAGTAATTAGTAAAAAAAGTCTAGATAAAATGCTTGCTAATAACCGGTTGAATAATGGAAAGCCCACTGACCTAGGATTTGGTTGGGAGATCAATCAGATTGCTGACCAATTGTGTTATGAACATTCGGGTTATGAACCTGGGTATAAGGCCAATTCAATGTTCATTCCGGAACACAATATTTACGTAGTCGTCA
>CALIAG010000255.1 GCA_938041325.1 uncultured Saprospiraceae bacterium
GTTTACTTTTTGAAAATCAAGGCCATTGGAAGATCGGTAAACATCATATGCGCTATACGTTGAATTCAATTGGCCTACTGGCCATTTTAGTTCAACTAAAAAATTCCCAAAATTGGATTCTAAAGAATCTGGGCTTGGCAAAGAAATAATTTCAGACAAGTCTTTTTTAATAAAATCTGATTTTACATAAAAACCTTGAGGTTCCTTTTGAAAACTGACTTTATAAGCAACTGAAAAACCTTTTGCAACATTGGTATCCGTAAAGCCCAATGCCATTCCTTTTGCAACTGGAAAAGACAAATCTGCCATCAATAATGCAAAACCATATAAATTATCTTCTTGTAATTCTCTGGTTAAAATAGCATCAATTCTGGTTTCTGAATTTGATGGAATATTGGTAAAAAGTATCGTTTTGGCAGCTTCAGCATAGGGATCTATCAGAGATAGACGATCCCAATAGCCTTGTGGTTTTAATTTAATGTTATCAATGGTAGAACTATTTTGAAAAGCTTTTTCCTTGAAGATCAGCTTTTCAATTTTATATCCCACTTCATTTCCATATTGCCATGCGCGCTTTGAAGTCGGTCCCCAACGCAATGCAACAGAATCTCCAAAGGATTTTACAATTGTCCGAATTTCAAAGGTATCTTTTTGAGCTTTTGCATCTGAAAAAGAGAAAAGAACAACTAGGCATAATATGGCTAATTTGCGCATCATTCTCTTTGAAGATTTAAATTGATAGAAGCTTCACTTACTTCTTGCCCTGGAAAAATATAATTCACAGTTGTAGGATAATTTCCACTTGCCATTTCAACAAACAAATCTCTTCTCACCAAAAACCCGTTTCGACAAAAGTTTTCTCGATTCTCATCTACATATCTAAAGATCCTAGCACAAGCTGGAAAATCATTTAGATAATAATTCTGCACGAGGTCCAATGTCGCCTCAAAGAATTCGTCTACTTGTGTACAACAGGCATAATTATCACAAATCAAATTATCGTTATTACTCACCAATTGGCAGTTGCAAAAGTCTCTGGTATTATTCGGACTTAATTGGACGTTGCAACATTTAGCTCGTTTCGTTGGTGCCAAATTATCCTGAAAGTCATCCCAATCAATCAAAGTCAAATCAATTTGGGTACTGATGTGATCAATGTCTTTTTTAATATAATTAGGAACCATGTATCGGATCTTTATTTCTTCCATTTCCACTGCTGATAAACCTTGCTCCTGTCTGGCATTGAAAGCAAAAATGTTTTCATAATTGACCTTACAATCCAAGACATTTGCTTGGTCAATATAAACAGCCTTTTCAGGTAAGAGGCCAAAAACTTTTACTCGATCTTCTCGCAAAAATTCTGTGGGATTACAAGGCAAATTAATTCCAAAATTATCCTGATAAAAATCAACCACTCCCACTCCATCAATATTTAAATTCGTATAATTTTCCATCCAATTGGTATTTTCCAAGTCTGCAATCAAGTTTAACGTTGGTTCTGATTGATGCAGACCGATCAATTCTTCCACACCAAAAGGCTCGTTCAATCCACTGATGTTTGCTGATGGAATATATTCGGATGACGGGAGATAAGAAAAACCTCCTACCTCAGAACCTTCTTCTCCCCCTCCAGAAAAAACATTGTTTTCATCCTCCAAATTGGAAAGTGTCATGCTATTGATTTTTTGATTGAAGTTGACATATTTACTCACTCTAAAATAAGAGGTATAAAGGATCTCTTCACCTTCTTGTAATTCAGGTAAAGTAGGTGCGGTAGGTGCAATATTTTCGCCACTTGGGCCACTGCTATTGTTGGCGGGAATGGTCTCATCCGTCACGATTCCACCTCCTCCTCTTAAATCTGATCCGGCTACTTGTAGCGGTGGGCTCAAAGTTCTTACAGGTGTTTCATTCTCCTCAACTATCGGATTGACTATTTCTGGACCATTGATTAATTGAAGTCTGTAAGATTTACCAAGCGTTAGATTTTGAGGCAAAGAATAGTTCAAATTATTTTCATCAGAATTGTAATCGACCTCAATATAGATTGGAGCAACATTTCCGGTGGTCGTTATTTTAATTCTTTGAAATATTGAATCCGGAATGTTTTCAAACAAATTATCCTGACCTTGTAGCAAGCTGATGTAATTCTCATTCGTTCCTGTTTGAAAAGGATAATAATTGAATTGACCGTTTCCTGGGTAGGCATGAGCTACATTGGTTTCAGGAATTCCTTGAAGAGCAGGGCCAGTTGTAAAAGTAAAATTTTTGTTTTCTTGAAATGCTTGCATAACAATCCCTGTTTCCGTTTCGGTATAAGAAACTTCTATCACTATTTCATATTCGGTCAATCCATCCAACATATCTGTGGGAATGAATTCTACGAAATAATCATTGCTCCAAACCAATTCTCCAGGGACTTCCGTTCCATTCTTTTTTAGTTTAAACGATTGAAGTTCCGGAATGACGAATTTATCTGGCATTTCGGGAGAAACCAGCATTTGTGCTCCTATTGGTTTTGTAAAAGCAATGGAAGGACGAGCATCCGTTCCTGTAGACTGATCGGCTTCGTAAGGTGTTGTACTTGCGATGATGCTTAACTCGACCAAAGGAGTTGTACCATCTATTGTCTCACATTCTTCTCCGAATTCAAAGCGAAAATGGCAATTGCCTTGAAGCAAACCACCCATAACGCGGTACCTACCTGCTACAGCTCCTCTCCCAAAATTTGGATTGGGGCCTTTCATTTGAATGGCTGCTGCAACAGCAACATTCAAGATTTCTACTCCTGCAATTTTAATCAAACCTTCAACATAAGCCCATGCCTGACCTGCGGCATACCAATTATTAATACCCAGCGCTTCGTTATCATAATTTGCACAATAAACATCAGTGTATTTTTGGATCATGATGTCAAATCCTGCTCCGATCCCTAGACTGGCTTGAAAAATGGTCCAATTAATATCTGCCAAACTTGCATCGAAAGCCACTCCAAATGCAAATCCTTGGCCTGATCCTCTGCTGGCTTCGTTTTGCACCAAGTTGCCTAAGTTTGTAAGATTTGCAACGTTTTCGGGTAAGCCGGGAAATGGAGGAATTTTATTTCCAATATCCATATAGGCGGAAAAATTGACCTCGAAAACTTTCATTGAAGTCACAATTGAAATGCGCGAAGTAGGTGTTCCGATGTTCATAAACCAAGTATTCTCGGTAAACTGCATTTCCAAACCTCCTGCATACCTGATGACCTCTTCAATTGGTGTTTGATCATCTCCACAATTGTAAATCATATCTGAAACGAAACGAGCCGGTACCGCGGAAATAGGGTTTCCACCATAAAACTTTTTCGTATTTACAAATGCATGTGCATTCGCATAAAAGCCTTTTTCTCTATTTCGTGCATCATTCGCTGCATCGAAAATATAAACCATTTCAAGAGACACGGAGACACCTTCACATGCTGGTGAACCATCCCATGATATTTTTCCCATAAAATTACCTAAGCCATTTATACCAATTTGATCCAACCCACCTCGATTATTCATTTGTACATTAAAAGTAACATTCGCATTGAATGCTTCAACGTTAGAACTCGCTGCAATAATGAGATTCAAATTCAATCCAAACTTCACATCTTCCCAAGGTTCGTAAGCTGCCCCCGAAAACGTTTCCCCCAATTGGTCTGCAATATTTCGTTCATAATCACTTGCTGAAAGTTGATCAGGAACTTCTTCAAAGTTTTTATCGGGATCTCCTTGACGCATATGATGATACACCCCTCCACCGATTCCATGTAATGCTATAGGCCCAATAGGAATGCCAGGAAAAACAGCTCTGGTATCAACCATAAAATAACGGTATCCCTCTGTGTCGGGTGTATCCGTTGACCCGAAAAGCGCAACAGCTGCTATTCTAAAAGAAGAAGCATCGCCATCCTTGTTCAAACTCTGAATCCTCAAATCAACCATCCCTTGAAAGCCCGAACCATATTCTGGAATTTCTTCAAAAAAGATGACGTGGCCATTTATAGAAAACGCTTCTGCATCTGCCTGCACTTGTATTCGGTCGACACGAAGGCGTTCATATTTCCAATTTTGTTTTCCTTGGTTATTCGTTTCTATATTGCCAACGACTCTAAAAGAACCGCTTGCACTGATATCTACGGCTTCACTTGCTGCGAGGTTTAAGTCAACAGAAAAAAGCAATTCCACATCAGTAGGTTCGTTACCAGCCGCCAAGGCTATATGATGCAAGTTTAATTTAAAGGCTTTAAAGTCGCATTGCAGCGTATCTGGGAAATCCCATAATCCAGGATTTCGAATATAAGGTCCACGACTTGCCACGGATAGTCCTTCGAAACCAATCTCAGGAACATTAAGTCCAGAACTATTTCCCATGTCTGCATTTTCAATTTTGAAAGTCCCTGTTAAATCAGCACCTACTTCAAACCCATCAGGGAGAACAGAAATCCGCAGTTGTGAAGTACTCTCAATAGTAACTTTCGCCTTTAGCATTTTCACTTCAAATTCTTTGTCTTCTGTAAACCCAACGCCAAAGGTATATGCTCTATCATTTAAATCGAAGTTAGCGACATAATCCAGCATCTCTTCTTCGCTTTCTTCGCCCTCTTCATTTCCATTCAATAAAGGCACTGCTAGCAAACCTTGAAACTCCATTCCCGCCAAAGTATTGGTCAACACATGTACTTCGAGTCGGTCTATAGAAATCGCCCAACCGTCTATCTCCCCTTCCTCAATAGGCATCAAACCATCAATCGCTACATAGCCTGTAAAACCATTGTGATCCAGCACCAAATCTCGACCAGAAACTTCAAAGGTTCTCGTTTGGGTCGTATCCATCAATTTGTCGTTCCATTGCACTGAAAAATAATTAATATAAACTCCTTTCCAATTATTGATATGTGCGAATTCTGGTGACGGGTCATATTCTGCAACGGGGAAGGTTAAACCATCAGAAGTTCGAGTTTCACTAAAATCAAAAACAGCAGTTGACACCGTCCAAATGACATCTTCTTTTTCAACATGATAAAAAGGTTTGTCTAAATCCACTTCTACGAGTATATCAGTCAATCCACGATCCGTACTCAGAAAAAAAGAAGCAGACACTTGCGAAGTATCTTGCGGGAGGGCAGACTTAATTGTCTTCTTATCAAAGCCAAGCACCACGTCAATGCTTACGCTATCCAGTCCATCGCAGGAGAAGGAAGCATAAGTTCCTTGACCAACTTTGAAATCATCTCCATTGGCATCGATTTTTGCAGATTTAAAGGTAAGATCTATTTTATCGTCCAGAATTTTGGTTTTGTAATCGCCTAAAAGACCGAGTGCAACATTCCCTGAAATCCCTCCGTTCTTTGAAAATTTCACATCCGGTGCACCGAAGTATAACGGCTCGCTCAGATTAGGATGTATCAATTCTGCAAATACTTCAATTTTCGCATAAGTTGGATAAAGGATCAATCGATTGATTCCAATGATAACGGAAGTCGAATCGCCAAAATCCATTTTCATTCCTTGAGGCAAGCTAATCAAATCTCCTCCTCGAAGCGTTTGCAAAAATTTACCTGCTTGTTGGACTTCAGCAATGACTGCCCGTGCTTTACCAATTGCTTTTTCGGTATTTTCTAAAAAAGATTGTTTGGTTGCCAGACTATCATTGGTCATTAAATTATCCAAAGTTTGATAGTCTCCATCAAGCCATGCCTGCACTTGGTTAGGAGTCGGGTCTGAAATCTCGAATTGAACGTTTGATACATCAAAAGGATTGATAGAATGCGCTTTAAAATCGAGCAACATATCTTGTAGGAGTGCATTGGGAATTTGTTGAAGGCTATCGATATTTAAGCTTCCAAAGGTTGGTATATAGAATAAAAAACAGAGTAGAAAAAAGAAAGGGGTTTTCTTTCTCATGTTGTGTTTTTGTGTAGATC
>CALIAG010000256.1 GCA_938041325.1 uncultured Saprospiraceae bacterium
CATAACTATAAAACCATTTGAAATGAAAAGAGTATTACAACTAATTTTCTTTTTAAGCATCAATCTTAGCATTGTTGTTTCTGTTGAAGGTCAGGATATTCATTTTTCACATATCCATTCATCCCCAACTTTTCTTAATCCTGCGATGACAGGATTGTTTAATGGAGATGTAAGATTCATGGCTAACTACAAAAGTCAATGGCAAAATTTTACCAAAGGTTACCGCACCATGATGGCTGCTGCGGATATGAAGATGATTCATTTGGGGAAAAGAGATTTTATAGGAGCAGGCTTGAATGTGTTTAGTGATAAAGCAGGCGATTTGGACTTCTCTATTAACAGTTGTCAATTGAACTTGTCAATTGTAAAAGCATTGGATTATCGAGGAGATCAATTTCTTTCTTTTGGGATTTCAAATGCAATTGTTAATAATAAAGTGAGTTATGAAAACTTGAAAGTTTTTGATGCTACACCGGAGATTCAAGGTCAATTAGGGGACCGAGTTTCTTATTGGGATTTCAGTGCTGGATTGGGTTGGTTTTACGCTTTTAAAAGAGATAATTTTGTTTACCTCGGAGCCAGTTATTTCCATTTAAATAACCCTCAACTTTCATTTTATCAAAAAGAATATGGAAGTGAATTGCCACTTTACAGAAAAGTGATTTTACATGGTGGTGCAGATATTAATCCTAGAGGAGATTTTAGCCTCAAACCAACTTTTATTTTTATGGATCAAGGACCACATAAAGAAATCACAATAGGATCTTTTGTTAAATATAATTACGATAAAAAAGCAAATAAATTAAAAGGAAGTGGCGTGTATCTTGGTACTTGGTTGCGTTGGTATGTTGAAAATGATGTGCGCGGAATCGATGCTGTCGTTCTCGCTTTGAGATTTGATTTTGACCAAATCCATATGACCTTTTCTTTTGATGCAAATATATCTAAACTAACGGCTGCCAGTAACGGAGCTGGAGGCCCTGAGTTTTCAATCGTCAAAATATTAGAAACACCATACCGGGCAAAACAAAAAGTGAGCTGCCCCGCCTTCTAATTCGGATTTTGATATTTGGGTTATTATAAAGGAATCTACTTTTTGTAGATTCCTTTTTTTGTAGGTTGGATTTTTAAAAAAGAATAAAAAAAAGTCCCCCGCAAAAAATGCAGGGGACCATTCCAAGGAACTTGATATAGTTCCAGAACAGCTTTGTTTGAATTAATTCTTCATTAATCCAGTATCGTCATTTTCTTAACTGCGGTATCACTACTCGTTTCCAGTTGATAGTAGAGAACTCCCTTTGCAGAAAGCTCCGAACTATTCAAATGGATCTCATTGTAACCTTGCTCATAAGTGCCTTTAATTACTTTTACAACTCTGCCCGAGATATCGTAGATACTCATTTGAGCAGAACCTGCTTCTGGTAACTCAAAACTGATTAAGGTTTCGTTTTTAAAAGGGTTTGGACGGTTTTGGAACAACCTCATTGTGTTCGCAGTTAAAGAACTATTTTTATCAAAATTCAAAGTAACATTCAAATAATCTACTGGAGCATTTTCTTCATTCACTCCTCTTGTATAGGCTTCGGCCTTTGTCAATTGTGAGTTGATGGACAAGTAATCACTTAGTTGACCATCGCTCAATGCTTTGAAACTTATGCTAAATAAAACATCATCTTGCTCTATTTTTTTATTATCATTATTAACGAAACTTGTCGTAATAAATCCATCTTCAAGCTGACTCAATCCGAAATGATTTTCATGGATTCCCAATTCGTTATTGCATTGGATCGATTCAAATTGCAAGGCATTTTCATCAAACGCCAATGTAAATTGATAACCGGTCAAATCTTCTAAATCATTCATTGTGAAATCAACGGTATAACTATCTGATTTAGCAAGTTTTTGATCAGTAGTAAATAAATCAAGAATTCCGTCGAAACTTCTGGACTGAGCAACACCGCCATTAATGGTTTCGGCATCACAATTCAAATCACCAACTTTGACAGCAACAAAATCTACATCTTGCATTTGCTGATCAAGGCTCGTTATTAAGTGGTATTCTGGGAAGGCCTCTGTAAATGGATTTGATGGATTGTCAAAAACGTAGTTGGCGTCAATGAATCTCCAAGAATTGTTAAACTGAAATTCATTGTCGATAAATAGCAATATTTTTCTCAATTGAACCATGTCCAAGGTGGTGATTTCACCAGAGTTGTTGACATCGGCAGCAATCATTTTGTATGGAGTTGCTAAGCGCTCAATATTCAAAATATGTTTACTCATTAAAACCAAATCAAATGTAGAAATTCCATTGTCTGCATCAGCATTTGAATAAGGACGAACGAGGTAATCTTCAAAAGGAGCAAGCTCGTCTAAAAGATAAGATCCATCTTGCTCAGTCATCATCGCCATGTCATCACTAATTCTTATTTCAACATCTTCTACATACAAGCCTTCTTCGTTTTTAACAATACCTGCAATGGAAGCGTTTGTAGGAAGAGTCGTACACGGATTCGCAGCATCAGGAATAAATCTTACATCTACAGTACAGGAAGAGAAGTTTCCAACCTGATCCGTTAACGTAATTGTAACGGGAACAGTACGTGTTGTATAAGTACCCGGGAAATCAGAACAAGAAACAGTTGCTGGGCTGTAGGAATAAAGAATGTTATTGCCAAAACAAGCATCCATACTTCCAAGGTTTAAATCACCTTGGTTAAAAGTATGTGTTTCACCTTCTGACAATTCAATTCCTCCTATTGGTGCTCCACACTGAGGAACCGGTGCATCATCATCTATTAAGTTGATTGTAGTCGGGCAATCGACACCATTAACGGTGACAATTACTTCTATCATTGTCGATGTTCCTGTAGCTCCAGTAATATCGGTCACTGAAAAATTACGGATTGCATCTCCTTGAAAACTAAGAGCTGGAGGTGTTGCACTGTTGTATAACATTGATGGCGTGATAGTAGCAGTACAACTGAATTCATCAAGAAATACATCTAAGCCACTAATGACATCGAGGCATGGATCTGTCATTACAGTCATCGTACAACTTGTAGTCGTACAACATCCATCTGTTACATTAAAGGTAACGGTATGAGTACCTGCCGGAAAAATTCTAGAAGCATCTAGGCCCGTTCCTGAAACATCAGCAAGACCAGTAGCATCGTCAAAGTCAACAACATAAGATACTTCAGCTGAACAACTGGTATTCAAAGTTGCTACAACAGATGTTACAGCAATAGTTGAGGCATTCGTGATGTCAGCCGGACAATCAATGCTTGTCGCAGTAGCAGGTTTTAAAACTTTTATCTCTTGAATAGGAGAAGACCATTGTCCAGGAATAATACCATCATCCGTCGCATCAAAAACATTATTCGC
>CALIAG010000257.1 GCA_938041325.1 uncultured Saprospiraceae bacterium
GAATGGCTTTATCGGGCTTTAATTTTTCTAGTCATTTCTTGTCCTTGCGCTTTGGTTATTTCAATTCCATTGGGATATTTTGGTGGTTTGGGTGCTGCTTCTAAAAATGGAATTTTGTTTAAAGGCGCGACCTTTCTCGATGAATTAACGAAGATCAATACTTTGGTCGTTGACAAAACGGGTACCCTTACAAAAGGAGTTTTCAAAATTAAAGAAATCAAACCCATTGGTTATAGTGAAAAAGAGTTCATGGGCTTTTTATTGGCGCTGGAATCAAAATCTACTCATCCAATTGCTAAAGCTATCTTAGAATATAAGGCCGATTCACCAATTCAGGAAGCGCTTGATGTTAAAGAAATTTCTGGAATGGGTCTAAGCGGGACAGTAAACAAGACTTCCGTTCTTGCTGGCAATACTCGTTTATTGGAAAAATTTAAAATTGACATTCCTTCTACAGAAGAACGCGTTGAAACGGTCGTGCATGTCGCACTGGATGGAAAATATGCAGGTTATGTCAGCATTGCAGATGAGTTGAAAGAGGATGCAAAAATTGCTATTGAAAAAATACGAAAAGCAGGGATACATACCGTTGTTATGTTGTCAGGAGATAAGGACAGCATTACGCAGAAGGTGGCTAAAGAGCTGGGATTAGAACATGCGAAAGGAGGTTTACTTCCAGAAGACAAGCTGAATGAAGTCGTATTCATGCAAAAAACAGAGACCAATAAAATCGCATTTGTCGGTGATGGAATTAACGACGCACCAGTCTTAGCAGCAAGTGATATTGGGATTGCAATGGGAGGCCTAGGTTCTGATGTTGCAATAGAAACAGCTGATATTATAATTCAAACAGATCAACCATCGAAAATTGCAACTGGGATTAATATTGCAAAAAGTACGCAACAAATTATTTGGCAAAATATCACAATGGCTTTTGGGGTCAAAGGGATCGTTTTGGTACTTGGTGCACTGGGACTCGCAACGATGTGGGCCGCAGTATTTGCGGATGTAGGCGTTGCTTTATTAGCCATTTTGAACGCCGTCAGATTGCAAAGAATGAACTGGGACTAGACTCCCTAAAAACTAAAATGCGCTAAGCATAATAGTCGAATAATTCTTTGATCTTATGCTCTAATTTTTCTGCTGAAGGCAACATCGTTTGTTCCAGTGTAGTATTCAATGGTATGGCTGGCAAGCTTTCAGAACCAAGTACTAGAACCGGAGCATCCAATGACTTGAAACAGTTTTCCTGAATCAATCCGGCAAGGCTCAAGGCGAAAGAATTGCTTTTGGGTTCTTCAGATAAAACGATACATCTATTGTTCTTTCTAACCGACTGAAAAACAGTGGCTTCATCCAAAGGATTTAAAGTTCTTAAATCGATGATTTCTAGCTGTCCTGGGAAAGATTTAGCTGCATTCAAAGCCCAGTGAACGCCCATTCCATAAGTAATAATCGACAATCCTTTATCTGCTTCAAGCATTTCAGGATTCGTCTCACTCACCACATTTGCTTGACCAAAAGGCAAGACATAATCTTCTGCTGGCTCTATGGACTTGGCATATTCTGTACCTGGAACTTTGGACCAATAAAGGCCTTTGTGTTCAAAGATGACTACTGGATTTGGATCTCTATATGCCGCTTTCATCAAACCTTTCAAATCTGCTCCATTACTTGGATAAGCGACTTTCACACCGCGAATATTGGCTACGATAGTTTCTACGCTTGAAGAGTGATAAGGACCTCCACTTCCGTAGGCTCCAATTGGCACTCGCAATATCATACTTACGGGCCATTTTCCATTAGACAAATAACAAGATCGGCTTACCTCAGAAAACAATTGGTTCAAACCTGGCCAGATATAATCTGCAAATTGTACTTCAACTATCGGCTTCAATCCAACAGCAGACATCCCTACCGTCGATCCTACGATAAAGGCTTCTTGAATCGGGGTATTAAAAACACGTTCGTCTCCAAACTTTTGCGCTAAAGTCGCGGCCTCTCTAAATACTCCACCCAATCTTGCTCCAACATCCTGCCCGTACAACAAACATCTCTTATCCTCTCTCATCAATTCTTCAATGGCATGCAATGCAGCATCCACCATGACCGTTGTCTCCCCCTTTTCTGGGACTCTTGTGCCTTCTTCCGTCAATACATCTGTTGGTGCATAATCGTGGTCAAACAAATCAGAAGGAGATGGATCCTCTGCCTTCATTGCTTTTTCAAAATCGGCTTCCACTATTTTAGCAACATCTGCTTCAATCTTTTCTAGTTCTTTCGTCTTGAATCCAGCTTCTATTAATTGTGCTTTCAATATCGGATATGGATCTCGAAGTTTTTGGACTTCCAAATCATCGCGGTACCATTCCATTCTAACTCCAGAAGTATGGTGGTTTAAAAGCGGAACTTTTGCGTGCACTAAAAACGGACGTCTTTCTTTTCTGATCTTGTCAATTACTGTTTTTAGTGTTGAATAACTTTCTTTAAAATCTGAACCGTCAATGGTGATTGCTTCCAAGCCATTAAAACCTCTGGCATATTCATAAGCATCCTGCGACCGAATTTCTCTGGCGTGAGCAGAAATATCCCATTCATTGTCTTGCACCAAAAACAAAATCGGCAACTGCTTTAGCGCTGCCATATGAAAAGCTTCAGAAACTTCTCCTTCAGTTACAGAGGCATCTCCTAATGAGCAAACTACCAAAGGCGCTTCCTTGTGGTTTTCTTTTAATACTGTTTCTAAATATTGAAGGCCCATCGCCGCACCAGTAGCTGGAATCGCTTGCATGCCTGTAGCGGAAGATTGGTGAGGGATTTTAGGTTTATCATCCTCTTTTAAACTTGGATGAGCATAATACGTCCGTCCTCCTGAAAAGGGATCATCTTTTTTGGCCAATAGCTGAAGCATTAAATCATAAGGCTCCATTCCAATTCCCAATAACATGGAATCATCTCTGTAGTACGGATATAGAAAATCTTGTGGCTTCAACTGCATCGAACACGCAAGTTGAATTGCTTCATGTCCTCTTGAAGTAGCATGGACATATTTGGAAACCAATTTAAAATTAGCTTCAAAAAACTCAGTCATTTTCTTGGCCGTACATAGCTTTTGGAAAGCTTCCTTGAATACTTTTTTACTAACTTGATTTTTAAACTTGGTGCCTTTCATCTTTGAGTTTATTCCTTGTTTTGTCTTTTTTTGACAAACCAGAAAACGAGGAAATGTTTTATTAAAACCTTACCTAATACTTAGGCATATTTTCTATAAAAATAGTCAATTCAGTCGGTTAATACAATATACTAAACGCATTACAGTGGTATCTACTACAAATAGCCATAAAAAAAGAGCAATCCACTTTGGAACTACAAAGTGAATTGCTCTTTTAGATTTTTCCTATTTAAGAATCTCGTTTTAATAACGAAATGTCTTCAATCAACGCAAAATTTTGAGTTCTACTCGTCTTCCAAATGATGCATCGCTGGTAGGATCTTCTCCTCTAAATTCTAGAATTATTCTGTTCGATGAAATGCCAGAATTCATCAATTGCATTCGCACCGACTCTACCCTCTTTTTTGATAAACGAAGGTTTGCACTCGCGTCTCCACTAGGATCTGTGTATCCTTCTAAAAGCACGGTCAGTTGATTGTACCGTTGCATCAATTGCTTCACTCCTTCGATGGTATTGCCTGCCGAATCAGATAAACGTGATGAGCCTAAACTAAAAAATACAATTGATTTTTCCCTGCCAGTTAAAGCTGCATTCAATTCAGCATTTGGATTATAGACTGGTGCTGTCGGAACCTCTTTGATTATTGTGGTCGGTTGAACGTTTGTTGGTTTTGATTCAAGCTTTGATTTTAATTCTAAGATTTCTTTTTGTAATTCTAAAAATGCTTTGTCATTATCAGTGTTTGCTGGGATAGTTGTTGGAGCATTATTTTGGGAAAGTCTGTTCTTAAGATCAAGCACTTCTCTTTTCAAATAATTGATTTCTAAATCTTGCTTGGTCGTATTTGGTGTTGCTGCGTTATTATTTAAAATAGTTTGTTGCTGTTCTAAAATCTTTGCCATTGATTCTAAGGTTGCATTTGTTTTGCGCAATTCATCCTGAAGAATTTGATTATTGGCATTTGATAATGTATCTATCAATACTACAGGCTTTGCTGGATTCGCAAATACAACATTACTACTCTGCAATTCAGATTTATCTGCCAATTCATTTTTCAAATTTGAATTTTCATTTTCTAATAAATCCAACTGCTTTTTTATTGCACTAATCTCTTGTTGATTTTGTTTATTTAAAGCATTTCGTAAACGCTGTATTTCCTTTTCAAATTGATCTGAAGTTCTATCTTGATTTTTGTCTGCTTCCAAACGCATTTTCAAAATCTCTTCGTTAATCTCATTTTCACTTTCCGTTATCGCATTCAAGACTTCCTTCTGTTTCTTTTCTTCTTGCTCTTTAACCTTTGCTGCTTTCAATTCTTCAATTTCCTTTTCCATTTGCACCAACTTATTGGCTTCAATGATCTCTTCTATTGTTCTTGCTTCAGCAACTTCCTTTTCAATTCCTTTATCGGATACTGCAGTCAATTTTACTGTATCTTTTTTTGCCAATTCATTTCCAATAGTCTCTTTTTGTTCTTTCAATAAAAGCAATTCCTTTTCTTGGTTTATGCGAACTGTGAAAAGACTATCTGCGGCATTTAAATAATCGGAATAGGTTTCGCTTTTTTCTTCCAATGGATTCTCTGTATCAAAATCAATGAAATTATCTCTGACCAATTCCCATTCGCTTTGATCGAGTTGTGTATTATTTTCATCAGAAAAGAAAGAGTATCCAACTTGGTAAAAAGTATCGGTGATTGCAAAGTCTTCGTCTGCAAGTTCTGCCTCAGTCAATAGCGCAATTGTATCTTTTACAGTGTTGATTTTATAAAATATCTGAGTGTCAAGCACTGCTGCAAATTCAGAAGTATCCTCCATTGCTATTTCAGCATAATCATCAAACAAGATATTATAATCCTCTATTTCATCTATTGCGACAAGACCATCTGTGTCAAAAACCTTGGTCCCAATTCTATAAAAAGTATCCACACTTATCTCCTCATCGATTGCGGAGCGTTCTTGAGTTAGATAAGAGGAATCTACTTGGATAGCAACCGCATATATTGCTTGAGTGTCCAATTCGATTGGAATCAATTCAAGGGTTTCTATTTCTTCCGAATCCTTATCTTCTAAAAGCGATTCGGTAAGGCCAGATTTTTCCTTTTCAAGATCTTGAATTTGACCTATTCGAATAAAAGGAACATTGAAGGCTTCTTTTTTTCTTGAAAAATTATAGTGCAATCCTATGGAAGTAAAACTGTAACGGTCGTTTTTACCATTCGGATTTCCGCGGTCAACTCCATTAGTTATCCCTGGTTTGGCAGCATACTCTTGCACGCTGTCATCATAAGAAGGAAGGTATTCTCCACTAACATCATCCAAATAATCCGTATTGGTTAATTTAAGCTGAGTCTCGATATTCAAATTCAACGAAGAGGTCAACCGGAATTTCAAACCTGCGCCTACTGTAAGGTGAAATGCTTGCGTAGCATAGTCGACTCCTTCTGTTTGTAATGAAGAAAGTCTTGTTTCAAAAATTCCGTCTTGTTCAATCGTTGCTACATCACTCCCACCTGAAGGATCAGAGACCCTGATCGTTCCATCCGGCCAATAATGATATCTATTTCCATTTTCGAGATACAAATCTCCAAAATTTTTAAAATTGGTCCAACCTACTCCTCCAAGTAAGTATGGCGCAAGGAAAGCTTTCTTACCCAACAACTTGCCATTGTCAAAATGATAGGTTAATGCTAAGGTCCAATCTTCGATTTCGGTTTTGACGTTTAATCCTCTATTGAAATTTGGATTATTGGTTTGCAAGTCCGATTTCCAATTTATGGATCGATCTGAAGCATTGAATTCGCCATTTGTATATTGGCCTCTTATGCCCCAAGTATTGGAAATACTCTTTTCTATTGCAATGCCATAGGCTGCATAATCCAATTCGCCAGGCAATTCCAATAAGGCTTCATTTGGCTCTAGGTTTTTGTAAGTCAAATCACCATAATAATTCAAAACGCCACCTGATACACCAACGCGCCAATTCTTTTGGTCTTGTTGAGCATTGGTGGAACTACAAAGAAATAGGCAGAGAAAAAAACAGCAGATTTTTTCCATTATAAATGAATTTAAAATGATTGGAAAGGATAATAGATCAACCCAAAGTTCCTTCTATTCGAAAAAACTTTGGGCCGATTTTTTAACAAAAAACTACTTATCTAAGCTTACTGATAAATTGATTTTTGCACTTAAACCAATGAATGGCTCAATGAAAACTCGGTCTTTGATATTATCAATTTGTCCAGTGTTAATGGTCTTCTCTTCAAGGAAAGCAGCTCCTGCGTTGAAACGAACAAATTGAAACAACTTGTAATCAAGTCCTAGATAGATTGGTTTTTTAATGATTGGTCCAGTGATGATTTTATTAGAACCTTCTTCAGTAAAGTCCTTTGTGAAAATACCAACAGTCACCGATGCGTTTCTAAAAAACTTTGGAACAATAGTACTTGTTGAAAGGGGAAATGAAAGGCCTACATATGGTGCGGCGCCATAACTCAGCTCGTCAACTTCACCACCTAAATAAACAGCACCGTATCCCACATTTACTGCAAAATATCCACTTCGAGATTCTGTCTCAGCGTTATCTACTAGGTATTCTTTTTCAATTCCGTTCCAATTGGCGTTCAATACAAATTGCAATTCATTTCTGGTGATTTGCTTGAGCTCTTCAACCAATATATTTCTGTATTCGAATCTAGCATCTTTCTTTTCCTCATTGGCTACAACTACTCCTGCCTTTCCGATTTTAGCATTTTCAATTTTTTCTAATTGACCTTTTGCTACATCAGAAAAACCATCAAAACGATCCAATTGATCTGAACGATAATAATGCAATCCTTTTGTAACGATCTCATTCATTTCTTTCAAAATCTTACTGTTTTTTGATTTCAAAGAAATGCTTTTATTCTTCATTTGCAATTGTTGGTCAAGATAGGCTTCTAAGGTTGCATTCAATTTCTTATACAAATCTTGTGTTTCTAAATCATTAAGGCTTTTGTAGTAACTCAAATAAAAGTCATAACTATTGTCTGCATTCAATTTATAATTGATTGGAATTTTATAGCTGTTTCCTTGATTGGCTTCAGATCGTTGCCAATTGTTGCTATAAAGTGGATCTCTTTTTTCTGAACCTTTGGAAGTAAAAACGCTTACTTCAACCAAGGAAATATTAGTATTGATACTTCCGGTCAACATGATTTGTTTTTCTGCAGGAAGCGGTTCATTTCCATTAAAATTTCTCATTTCCTCATCAAAGCTAATGTTTGCGTATTGCGCTTCAGTTGTTCCAAAGCATAGCAATGCTACAACTATTGTAAGTAGTAGATTTTTCATATTTACTAGAATTATTTAAATGAAATTTTATTTAATAGGGATCCTTAACTTGTTTTTGGAATCCATTTTATTTTAAAAGTAGGTTTCTTAAAAATGCGTAAGTCATCATAGAGACGCGATAGGTCAAAATAGTCACAGCTTTTTATTATCTATTTTCCAAAACCCTCCTAAATCTGAATTAAACAATTTACTTATAAATCCAGCTAGGCCAGGCTAATTAAAAAGGAGTATACTCAACACATTGATGAAAATTTGATAGTTTTTGTGAAAACAACTATTTTCACCCAAATCCTTATACTTATCCCTAATATTCATTAACTTATCTCGAATTCCATAAAAATAAAAATTAACCTATTCTAGTTCTATGAAAAAAATAGAGTACAAAGACCAAACTTATAATTGGTTGATATTACTGGATATTGAAACGGCTATCCATCAAAAAAGAAAAGTCAAAATAGAAAACAAATCTTTCAAAGTAACTAACCCGTATAACCTCGAAAACACCTTTCACAAAGTCTATATCTCTGGAAAAATAGCAGGTGTGATCTCTAGTCGTATAATAAAGACTTACAGAAAGAGAGCCAAACAGTTTAGTAATGTGGAAATAATTAAATGACTTTAAAAGGCAGATTTATTGCCTTTAAAACAGTGCCGTTCTCGGTTGTGAATTCTGTAAAATTATTGCTTTGTTTGTGGTAATCCATCTCTTCAATCTCCCCAAGGTCAAGAATTGGAGCAACACAAACATCAAAACCGGTAAATAATTCAATCCAGGATTTTCGGTCCTTAGTTAAAAATAATTCTTGTACTTCCAGTTTTGGAAAGTTAACGTTTAGCAGCTCTACTTGGTTGCTGCGTTGCCACTGCTTTTTATTCAAAACTTCGCAGAGTTTATTCCAAAATTTTAACTCCAAGGCCGCTACAGACAACCATTTTTCATCTTTACATTGGTAAGGAGCATAATTTGCTGCCAACTTTCCATTTATAACATTGAAATTACGAAAGTTCATTTCGCTTGCCTGAAAACTAAAAGGAATTGCCATAAAAGGGAGTACAGCATCTGCAATGGCAACATCAACAAATGCTCCTTTTCCTGTCCTGAATCTCTTCAACAAAGCACCTTGCAAAGCAATAATTGCCATATAGGCCCCAGAGATATCTGCCAGTTGGAAATCAGGTACGACTGGCTTACCAGAATCATCCTTTAGCATACTCATTAATCCAGAATACGCCAGATAATTAAAGTCATGTCCGGCTTCTTTCGCTAAAACGCTTGAACTTCCATAGCCCGTCATGGAGACATAAATAATAGATGGATTTACTTTTTTCATGGCTTCGTAGCCAAGTCCCCATGCATCCATTGCACCAGGTCGAAACTGTTCAATAAAGACATCTGCGTTTTTTACCAATTCCTCTACCTCATTTATCCCTTCGGGTGTAGCGTAATCGATAGATACGATTTCTTTTTTGTAATTCAATTGATGAAACAAAACACCCGCTCCATCTACTTGCTTGCCGAGTAGTCTTGCATAATCTATTCGTTTAGGACTTTCTACCTTTATGACTTTTGCCCCCATTTGAGCTAACAAATGAGTAGCCATAGGCCCAGGCAGTAATCGCGTAAAATCAATCACGGTAATGCCCTCAAGCAAATCTGTTGAAGCCATATTAATTGCTAACTGTTTGTGATTTATCGGTTTTCAATCTTGAAAAATCATGTATTGATTTATTCTCTGAAGCCAACTGTCTCAAACTATCCGGTACATCCCAGCCATTTCCAAAGAGCTTAGAAAAGTTATCACAATCTTTTATAAAATCTTTCATCCCAACGTAGTCTATATAGGACAAAGCTCCTCCAGTGTATATAGGAAAGCCCCAACCCAAAACGGATCCGATATCTCCATCCATGACAGAATTCAAAACACCTTCATCTAAGCAACGGTAGCTTTCCAGAGCCTGTCTATGTAAAAGTCTTTTTGAGATGGTTTCTTTATCTAATTTTGTAGCATCAGATTTAAAAATAGTATTTAACTCTGGCCATAGTTTTTTCTTTGCGCCTGTTGGATAATCGTAAAATCCTTTTCCGTCTTTTTTACTTGTTCGACCATGTGTTTTAACCATTGTTTTAACTAGGTTGAAGGCTCTTGCTGTGTAAGGATTTTTTTCAATATCTGGATCACTTTCCATGATGTGTAGGCTCAGCGTAAGTGTCACCTCATCATGGACAGCTAAGGGACCGACTGGCATTCCTTTTTGCTTAGCAATGTTTTCTATCATTGCAGCAGGTACGCCTTCTTCTAATAAAAACATTCCTTCATTGACATAAGTACCAAAACATCTTGAAGTGAAAAAGCCTCTGCTATCATTGACTACAATCGGAACTTTCTTAATTGCTGTAGTATAATCTACTGCTGCTGCGATTGCTTTAGGCGACGTTTTTTCTCCGACAATAATTTCTACTAATGGCATTTTGTCTACCGGAGAAAAGAAATGAATTCCAATAAAATTTTCTGGACGTTTTGAAGATTTGGCCAATAAGGTAATTGGAATTGTTGAAGTATTCGAAGCATATACTTTTTCTGGATTCAATACTGCTTCTGTTTCTTTGGTCACCCGATCTTTTAAATCAACATTTTCAAAAACTGCTTCAATTACTAAATCACATCCTTCCATATCACTTGCGTCTTGGGTTGGAGTAATATTATTCAATAAAGCTTCAGCCTTTTCTGGAGTCGAGCGTTTTTTAGCAATTGCCTTATCCAATATCTTTTTGGAATAAGCTTTGCCCTTCTCTGCATTTTCAATGGTTACATCTTTTAGAACGACTTCCATTCCAACTTTTGCAGAAACATAAGCGATCCCCGCTCCCATCATTCCTGCTCCCAATATCCCTAATTTTTTCACTTCATATTGAGGCTCACTTTTAGGTCTTGCTTTTCCTTTTCGAGCTGCTTGAATTCCAAAAAATCCGGTCCGAATAATATTTTTAGCTTCTGGAGATGCAACTGCTTTTGTAAAATAGCGCGCTTCAATTTCCAAAGCTCTATCGATTGGGACTTGTAAACCATCATGCACAATGCTTAGTATATAGTTTTGTCCGGGATAGTTGCCGTGGGTCATTTTATTTACATTTCCCACCGCTCCCATCATTGTTTGCATGCCATTTGGAGACATAATCCCTCCGCCGGGAATCTTTGCTTTTTTATTGTCCCAAGGCTGTACAGGATTGGGATTTTCAAGAATCCATTTGGTTGCCTTTTGAGTTAACTCTTCAGGAGAATCTGCCAAATCATGAACGAGTCCATCTTTCATTGC
>CALIAG010000258.1 GCA_938041325.1 uncultured Saprospiraceae bacterium
AACCTTCTGCTTAAAAACAACTATCAAACATTTATTACCATAATCTTCATAGGAATCGTATTTTTACAAAAACATTCCTACTCACATGACCGCACTCGATAAAGAATTAAAAGAAACCCTCGAAAAATTTCGAGAACACGACAAAGTCAATAAGCACCTAGATCAACTCAACACAAGACTTGCTACAGAATATAAAAACCTAGAAAAACTAGCAAAGGTACTAGACAAAGAACAAGCCGATGTAGACAAGTTGGAAAAGATGAGTTTGAAAGGCGTGTTTTATAAAATACTTGGCTCCAAAGAAGAACAATTAGAAAAGGAAAGACAAGAATACTTACAAGTAAGTTTGAAATACAATGAACTCGTGAAAGGAGTAGAGTTGTTGGAATTCGAACAAAAAATATTAGACGAAAAAATCACCAAATTCGCAGGAATAGAAGCCAAGCTAAAAAAGCTGATGAGTAAAAGAGAGAAGCAACTGAAAAGTGGCAACTCAGTGAGAGGCAATAAACTACTTTCCGTAATACAACAAATCGAACAGTTACAAAAAACCAATTTCGAAATTCAGCAAGCCATCCAAGCCGGTATGGCCAGCCTTCAAGTACTCACAGAAATAGCAAATTACTTGCGTACTGCACGTCAATGGGGGCAATGGGATGTTGTCGGACGAAGAGGCTCAATGTCCAGCTATGTCAAACATTCAAACATAGACAAAGCAAGGGCCCGATTGGCCAAAGGACAAAACTTATTGTGGCGTTTTGAACAAGAATTAAATGATGTATTCGATACCACTGATCTCAACCTCAGAATTAATGTTGAATCTTTTAATTCCTTCATCGATATCTTCTTTGACAATTTAATATCTGACTGGATCATTCAAAAAAGAATCCGAAATTCTTACAATAATATCGTTTCCGTTCATGATAAAGTTACCCGAATCGTTCAGAACCTACAAACAAGAATAGGCCAAGATGAGCAACGTTTAGAAAGTTTTGAAGAGCAACGAACTTCAATTTTGTTAGAAGTTTAAAAACCAGGTATTCTTGTCATGAAAAAGGCACAAAAGGAAGTTGTGTAAGAAGAAGCAACATTTTTAACCGATTTTGTGTTTACCTTTAGTAAATCATGCTACATTATCCCCAAATACACACTTTAAAACTTAAATCATTTAAACTAAATTAAATATGAGGGATAAACTCTTTACACTTTTAGCAATTTTTCTTTTTTCTATAACGACTACTCAAGCACAAAATCTAATCTCAGCTGAAAATATTGGTGGCCGGACAATCACTGAATTAGTAGGAGAATATGGTTTACCATTTTTGAGAAATGGCGTTGATTATTACAAAATCACTTATACAACTCCAGATGTGCAAGGGGTGCTGGATACCGCATCCGGTCTTGTTGTAGTCCCAGTGACTCTCAATAAAGCGTTCCCAATTCTTGTTTACCAACATGGTACTTTAGATTCTCCAATAGATGTACCTTCACTTTTGGCTGGTGGTTATCAATTGGCTGAAATCTGGTCAGCAATGGGCTATATGGTTGCGGCTCCTGATTTATTGGGAATGGGAGAAGCAAGGGGATTTCATCCTTTTGTACATGCTGCAACAGAAGCTTCCGCTGCAATTGATATGATTACTGCTATGAAGCAATTCGCAGATGAGAACGATAAATATTACAACGATCAACTTTTCGTTACCGGCTACTCTCAAGGTGGTCATAGCGCTGCCGCTTTGCATCAAGTGTTAGAAGCGGATTTTAGTACTGAATTACCATTGACTGCATCCGCTCCAATGTCTGGTCCTTATAGTATTTCTGGTGTAATGAAAGACGTAATGTTGAGTACCGATGCTTTTGGTTTTGTAGGATATTTACCCAATACTGTAATCTCAATGCAAACAGCTTATGGCAACATATACGATGACTTGGAAGATATATTTAAACCAGAATATGCAGCATTAATAGAGCCTTATGCCAATGGGGAAAAGACTTTATTTGAATTGAATATTGAGCTTATTGATAAATTAATCGTTGATTTTGGGTCTTCTGTTCCACGTTTCACGATGCAGGAAGATTTTATCAATGAATTTCAAAGTGATCCAATGCATCCTCTAAATATTGCTTTAAGAGACAATGATCTTGTAGATTGGACACCCCAAGCGCCAACCCGATTGCTTTACTGCACAGCAGACGATCAAGTTAGCTACTTAAATTCTGTCGTTGCAGATTCGGTAATGAATGCAAATGGAGCAGTTGATGTCCAAGCAATAGATGTGAACTCCGCTGCAGATCACGGTGGATGTGTTACTCCAGCCATGTTAAATGCGATTTCTTTTTTCGATATTTATTCAACTATAGATGATGTTGTTTCAACAAAAGATCCGCAAATTGCAAAAGATGTTTTGATCTATCCGAATCCTGCATCAGATGTTATCCAAATAGAAAATAATTTGAATGATGTGGAAATTACGGTCTCCAATATCAACGGGCAAGAAATCTTTTTTACCAAAATTCCAAGAGGTAAGCAAAGTGTAGATATCAGTGCATTGAAGAGTGGGATTTATTTTGTAAAAATAATGAACGAAGACCACTTTTATACGAAGAAGATTACGGTTAAGTAATTTTTTTATAAAAGATAAAAAGCCAGACTCAGTGTTTTGAGTCTGGCTTTTTTGTTGGTTTAAAAGAGCGTATTGTATTAGAATTGAGACATTAATCTGTTTTCTATTCTCTTTTCATTCAATTCGTTTAAAAGATTTTCGAAAAGAGGGAACTTTGTTTCAAGTTTTGGATGTTCTTAGGACTGCTAGACTAAAAGACTAAAAGATTTTTAGACTTCTAGATTTTTAGAATAAAAGACTTCTAGATTTCTAGACTGAAAATATTAACGTCTAACAGTCTAACAGTCTAACAGTCTAAACATCTAACATCTAAAACCCCATTATGGTAAGATCTGCAATAGACTATTATTTAAAATCTTTTGAAGGATT
>CALIAG010000259.1 GCA_938041325.1 uncultured Saprospiraceae bacterium
GGATATATGGTAACTGTGGATGGGACGATTTATGATGAAGCCAATCCGGTTGGAACTGAAACAATCCCTTCGTCAATTGGTTGTGATTCGATTATTACAATTAACTTAACTTATAATGGTCCAGTAACAGGATCAGAAACTTATAATGGATGCAATGGCGATGGCTATGATGTGATGGTAGATGGAACGATATACAACGAAGCCAATCCAACAGGTACAGAGACTTTAACAGCGTTCAATGGTTGTGATTCAGTCGTTTCAATTGCTTTGACATTCAATACTTTCCTATCTGGCGATGAACTTTATACAGGTTGTACCGGTGATGGATATGCAGTAGCTGTAGATGGTACAATTTATAATGAAGCCAATCCAACAGGTACAGAAACTTTGGTTTCTTCCATCGGATGTGATTCCATAGTAACCGTAAATTTAACTTTCAACACTTTCCTTTCTAGCAATGTAGATTATGCTGGATGTGTAGGAGATGGTTACAGTGTCATGGTGAATGGCATGATTTACAACGAAGCGAATCCAACAGGAACAGAGACAACACCATCTTCTATCGGATGTGATTCTATTATCTCTGTTGATTTGGTGTTCAACGCACCCGTGATGGAGATGGAAAACCATGTGGGTTGTGAAGGAGATGGTTATAGTGTCTTGGTGAATGGGACTGTTTACAATGAAACCAATGCAACGGGTACGGAGACAATGCTTAATTTCCGAGGTTGTGATTCTACCGTTATGATTGATTTGCAATTTGGTCCAACAACAATAGGAACTGAATCTTATACTGGTTGTGCAGGAGATGGTTATTTTGTCAATGTGGGAGGAACAATTTATAATGAAGCAAATGCTTCAGGTATGGAGACCGTTGCGAATGCTGCAGGCTGTGATTCTATAGTGACTGTAAGTCTGACTTTTAATAATGCCGTTTTTGGAAATGTAGATTACGCAGGATGTAATGGCGATGGATTTAGTGTTAACGTCGGAGGTACAATTTACAATGAAGCAAATCCAACAGGAATGGAAACAATCCCTTCCTCTTTAGGTTGTGATTCGATTGTGACCATTGCAATGACCTTTAATGCTTTTGTAAGCAGTGAAGTAAATCATATTGGATGTGCTGGAGATGGATTTAGTGTCAACGTGAATGGAACAGTATATGACGAAACAAATCCTAACGGGATGGAAACAATTGCTGGTGGTTCGGCTGCAGGATGCGATTCCATTATTACCGTAGACTTGGATTTCTTGAATTCTGTAAACTCTGCTGTAAACGAAACTTTATGTGAAGGACAATTCATTACGGTAAATGGAACGGTGTATAACGCAGCGAATCCAACAGGTGTGGAAACCATTAGTAGTGGTTCCTTTTTGGGTTGTGATTCTATTATTAATGTTGCCGTAGATTTTTATGCACCGGCGCTTAATAATGTCGTTCAGACTTTGTGTTTTGGTCAAAGCCTTGAAGTGAATGGAGAGATTTATAGTGAAACCAATCCCACAGGAATGCAATTATTGACAGGAGCAAGTTTCAATGGTTGTGATTCCACGATCATGGTAGATTTGACTTTTGACAGTGCAGTTATGTTTAATTTAAATGAAACGATTTGTCAAGAGGATGAAGTCATGGTCAACGGACAATCTTTTAACTTCAATAACCCAGTAGGTTCCGTCACTTTTGTGAATGGTTCTTATACAGGATGTGATAGTATTGTAAATGTAAGCCTTGATTTTCTAGAACCAATTTCCGCCTCTTTACAAGGAGATGAATTTTTCTGCGAAGGAGAAGAAGCAACCCTGGAGTTTTTACTAGATGGAGGTACCAATTTCGATGTAGAATATACGGACGGATTCAACAACTTTACACTTCTTGGAATTGAAAGTGGCCACGAAATAACAGTGAGTCCATTTGCAATGACAACTTATACTATTATAAACATTTCTACTACTGGAAATATTTGTGATCCATTACTGCCTAATGCATCTGTCGATGTCGATATTGATATGCTGGCTATAGATGCAATTGCTGAAACTGATTTTCAAGGTTTCGGAACAAGTTGTGATGGCAGCGAAGATGGAATCGTTTCTGCTTCAATAGAAATTGACGGACAAGGTCCATTTGCCTATTCTTGGTCAAATGGGGCAATTACAGAAACTGTTGAAAATCTTTCGGCAGGGGAGTATACCGTTACCGTTACGGATGCGCTGGGCTGTGAGTCTATTGATTCTATTACATTAGATGAACCAGATCCTTTTGATATATTCTTAGAAGTGAATGAAGTCAGTTGCTTTGGTGAAAACGATGGTGTAGTTTTAGTTGATTCTGTCGACGGAGGATTTGGACCATATGTTTATTCCTTAAATGAAGGGATCTTTAGTTCATTCCAACAATTTTCAAATCTAACAGCTGGAGTTTATGAAGTGGCTGTTCAAGATATGAATGGCTGTGAGACTGTAGAAACATTAACAGTCGACGCACCTTCAGAAGTCCAAGTAGATTTAGGAAATGACCTTTCAATCACTTTAGGGGAAGAAATAGAATTGGATGCACAAGTAAATATTCCGCCTGGATTCTTAGATACCTTAATCTGGCAAGCTTCTGATACTTTGCCATGCGACACTTGTTTGTTTCAGGTGGTTACTCCTCTTGCAACGACTTCTTATTCAATAATGGTGGTAGATGAAAATGGCTGTATTGCGGAAGATGAATTGAATGTAGTGGTGTCAAACGATCGGCCGATCTTCGTTCCTAACGCCTTTTCACCAAATAATGATGGTGTGAATGAGATATTGTTTTTGAATCTAGATCCGAATGCAGTGACCAAAGTCAATTCCTTTTTGATCTTTGATAGATGGGGAGAGATTGTATTTGAAGCGAATCCTGCAGATTTTGAAGCCAATTCAGAAAATTACGGATGGGATGGAACCTTAAAAGGACAACCGCTTAATCCTGCAGTTTTCGTGTATTGGCTAGAAGTAGAATTTAAAGACGGCGTAGTAGAGATGTTCTCAGGAGATATTACGCTTATGAGATAGGGATTTAAAGATTCCATAATTTGAAAGAGGCCACAGTTTTAAAATTGTGGCCTCTTTTGTGTTTAAAAAGACCAGAAAAAGATTTTATGAAACTCTCTATTTTTATATCCAAACTTTCTTGATTTTTCCAATGAGAGTTTTTACCTTTGTCGCCGCTGCGGAAATTAAATTCCTGGCTTCAGGAGAAGTGGGTGAGTGGCTGAAACCAACGGTTTGCTAAATCGTCGTGCTTGGAAACAGGTACCGGGGGTTCGAATCCCTCCTTCTCCGCCAAAGGTCTTCTTTACAGAAGGCCTTTTTTTTGTCCTCTCTTAATTTGAGTTTCAGGTATAATTTATAAATCTAGTTTTAAATTGGTCACATAATTTTTTGTTGAACCATTCTAGTAATAGTAGCTTCTCTTTTGAACAGCCTTTTCAATTTCCATCTTTTTTAAATAAAATTGAGTAGAGAACTAAGGGAAAAGGCTTATTGAAGAGACTTAGTATTGACAAGGGCGCAACTTTAAAATGAATTATTTCGTTTTCTTTTACAAATGCGTTAATTTCGGATCTTAAAGTCGAAAAATTATCCAAAGCTCTAAAAACAGATATCGATCCTTTCTCTCAGGCCTATTGGCGCTGATTCTCTTGAACGCTCTTGTGCTCAAGGATGCTCATTATTTGTTTGAGGATGGTCATACCCATTTTGCTAGCGAATGTTGTGATACAGAAGGAATGCATTATCATTCTTTGGAAAACAATCACGACACTTGTTTGATTTGTGGGTTTAATTTTTCTCCAACGGAGTTAACCAAAAATGTAATTCCTACTACTAATTATGTAGTATTCAGTCAACACAACTTCAAGCGTTTAAGTTTTTATAATTTCAAACCTTGCCCACCTTTTGAATCTCTTCGAGGCCCTCCTTCATTTATCTTTTTTACTTAAGCATTCTAGAATATTCTTTGCTAAAATTTTCAGCTAACCCATTTTGGATTGCTGTGCCTGCCTATAGGCAAAGGCAATTTTTAAGCTAGATTATTCTAAACAATTCAAATTATTAGTAACAAAAAACTTACTAACTGTTTAATTTAATATTAACACGATAGTTCTTGATTTGCTTTGATTTACAAAATTGAAGCATGACCAAGTCTATTGAACCTATTGCTAATCGGTGCTGATTCCTCAAAATGAGTATTCTAATCAGTTGCCCATAAAAAGGTAAAAAATGAAAATTTTCCAAATAATACTTTTGTCATTGATTGCACTACTTTTAGTTTCTTGTGATGATGATGACCCAACAAACCCAACTCCAGAAGAATTAATTACAACCCTTACTTATACACTTAGTCCTACTCAAGGAGGAAGCGATGTCTTGCTTACTTTTGTTGACTTGGACGGCGATGGAGGTAACGATCCTGTTATTTCAGGTGGCACTTTATCTGCAAATAGTACCTATAACGGAAGTATAGAATTATTAAACGAATCTTTGGATCCAGCTGAAGACATTACACAAGAAGTAGAAGAAGAAAGTTTGGAACACCAGTTCTTTTTTTCCACTTCGGGGACTAACCTGACTGTTGCTTATGATGATGAAGACGGTGATGGAAATCCACTCGGACTACGGACAGTCATTGAAACTGGAGATACTTCTTCAGGGACTTTGACGGTTATCTTGCGTCACGAACCGGCTAAAGATGCTGAGGGAGTCAGCACTGGCTTAATTGGAAACGCAGGAGGTGAAACAGACATCGAAGTTAGTTTCGAAATTACCGTACAATGATAAACGCAAAGAAAATAGAATGCCTAATTGGCATTCTCATTTTTCCTCTGTTATTACTTAGTCAAAACTGTTCCCTTAGTTTAAAGGGAACAGTTTTAGACACTGGAACTAAAATTCCTCTGCCTTTTTCTACCATTTATCTAAAAGGAGAGAACTTGGGAACGAGTGCCGATGATCAAGGCCATTTTGAAATAGAAAATTTATGTGCTGGAGAATACCATATAGAAGTAAGTCACATAGGCTGCGAGGCGGAAGAGATTTTTCTCAAGTTGAGCGCAGATACTATTGTAAATATTTTGCTACATCACCACGATGAATTATTGGACGAAGTACTTGTACATGGTACTCAAGAAGACAATTCTGCTCAAATGAGCAACACGATTAGTACAGAAGAAATTAATCAAAAAAGCAATCAAAATATTGCAGATATTTTAGAAGGTATAGCAGGCGTTTCTACTTTAAAAAATGGAAGTGGAATTTCAAAACCAGTCATACATGGATTGTATGGCAATAGGGTAGCGGTCTTGAATAATGGAGTCATCCAATCTGGGCAACAATGGGGAAATGACCATGCACCAGAAATAGATCCTTTTGTAGCTGATCACATATCTGTCGTGAAAGGAGCCGCAGCATTGGCTTATGGAGGCAATGCTCTGGGTTCGGTCGTGCTAGTAGAATCAGATAACATTAAAGAAGATCCGCACTTACATGGAAAAGCAAATTACATCTTCGAAAGCAATGGTTTGGGACATACCGCAAACCTAAAATTGTCTAAATTCGATAAATGGGCCGCTTGGCAAATTGGAGGAACTTTTAAAAGAAAAGGAGACAATCATACACCCAATTATTTCTTGACCAATACCGGAAAAAGTGAAGCGAATGCATCGGTTCAATTAGAAAAGAAAATTTCAAAATCATGGGAGAGCCAGTTGTACTATAGCTTGTTTCAGACGGAGATTGGCGTATTGCGTGGATCCCACATTGCCAACCTTACTGACCTACAATCCGCATTGAGTCAGAGCGTTCCCTTCTTTACGAAAGATACTTTTTCCTATGAAATAGGAGCTCCAAGACAGGAAGTAAAGCACCATCTTTTGAAATGGGAAAATCAGTTTTTTTTAAACGAAGCAACCGTTTTAAAATTTAAATACGCTGGTCAGATCAATGATAGAAAAGAGTATGATGTAAGGAGAGGTGGACGCACAGATACCCCTTCATTGAGTTTGGATCAGACCACACATTTTGGGGAACTGATTTTGAACAAGACTTTTTCCAATCAACTCTTTTTAAAAACAGGTTTGCAATATACCTTTGTTGACAATGACAATGTATTTGGTACAGGAACGTTTCCCTTGATACCCGATTACAGAAAGTTCCAGCCTTCTGCTTTTGCGATTTTACAAAAAGAAAAAGGAAATTTATTTTTAGAGATTGGGGCACGATATGATTTGAAACATTTGAGGGTAGCATGGTTTACACAAGGAGCCAATTCTGAGTTGATGAGAACCAATCACACCTTCAATAATTATTCGGTCAGTGGAGGATTGCGGTATCGGATTAATCCAAATTTAAAAGTTCGGTTTAACATCGGACATATGTTGCGTTCGCCAGAGATCAATGAATTATATAGTGCAGGTTTGCATCAAGGGATTAGCGCCATAGAGCAAGGCAATCCAGCTTTGAAATCGGAGCGATCGGTAAAGCTCATTGGAAATATTGATTGGTTTGCTGCAGATAAATTATTTGTACAAGTATTGGGTTATTTTCAAAATATAAACGATTACATTTATTTAAAACCCGCGGATGAATTTCGTTTAACCATTCGAGGATCTTTTCCTGTATTCAATTATGAACAAACAGATACACGGATTTATGGAACCGATATTTTACTTTCGTTTGAACCACAAGAGCATTTAAAACTTACTTCAAAATATGCCATTGTTCGAGCCAATGACTTGACGGCGGATTTGGCATTGATCAATATACCTGCGGACAATTGGACCAATACTCTTTCTTATTCTTTGAGAGACCATACAAAATTTAAAAATTCCTTTTTTGCCGTCAATGGTAAATATGTTTTTAGAAACAATAGATTGGAACCCGGACAAGATTTTATTCCTACGCCAGAAGCTTATTTTTTACTAGGGCTAAGTATGGGAACCCAATTGCAAATGGATGAAAATAAATTAAAGCTTTCCCTTTCTGTTGAAAACGCTCTAAATGCAACCTATCGCGATTATTTAAACCGCTTGAGGTATTTTGCAGATGATCCGGGAAGAAGCATAAATGTGCGCTTGGCTTATGAATTTTAGCAGCGTGTATTCTTAAACAAAATTCACAACCTGACGTTTCAACATTAACAAACAAACTAAAACCTATTAATTATGAAAGCAATTTGGAATGGTCAAGTCATAGCAGAAAGCGAAGAGACAGTTGTTGTAGAAGGCAATCACTATTTCCCCGCAGATGCGATCAAGAAAGAATTTTTTAATGATTCTGCTACGAATACCGTTTGTCCTTATAAAGGAACGGCCAGTTATTTTAGTGTGAAAGTCGATGGCAAAGAGAACAATGATGCCGCGTGGTATTATCCGGAGACCAAGCAAGGATTTGAAAAGATAGCGGGTTATGTCGCTTTTTGGAGAGGAGTGGAGGTACAGTAGATCATAATCTAATAAAACCAATAGAGAAGGGCGCAAAGTCTTCGAGGATTCAGCTGAATGAAACAGCTTGCTCTAAGAAGACCTTGCGCCCTTTGTGTTATTTAGAATAGATGGGTTTTACCCAAATACTCCATTTCGGTTAGAAACCGCTATTTTAATTGAACTCTGTGAGGCTTATCATTCGGATCCAAGCAATCTCCGGTATCCTCAATTATTTGATAAATCTTCTTTACAGCAATTTTTTCTGGGTTATAAGAAACTGCGAAGGTGGTAGTTGGCCCTTTTTTCACAACTTCACAAGAACTTACTCCTGATAATTTCTCCAGATTGCCTTTAATATTGGCTACATCTTTAGAACATCCCACTCCTTTTACCTTCACTTCTAAGGATTCTGCTGCTTGAGCAAAAGTTGAGTTACTCATACCAAGGCTGAATAATAGAACAAGGCTAAACGATAATATGTATTTCATTTTTGTGTACATTTTCTTATTTCAAATTAATTGAACTACTCAGTCAAACACTTTGGAGCAAGTATTGTGCTCGTTTTGCGGATAACTTTCATAATTAAGATACATTATTTGCTGTTAAGTAACAGGAAAAGGGTGAAAATCGACTAAATTTTAAGATTCTTTAACTTTTTTCCCTGAACGTTGACATTATTTAAAGAAAAATCTATCTTTGCAGCGCTTTAAAAAGGAAGGCTTTTCCCAACTTAGGATTTAACCGGTGGAAAATGTCTTTATAAAGCACTCGGGGTGTAGCGCAGTCCGGTTAGCGCACCTGTTTTGGGAACAGGGGGTCGCAGGTTCGAATCCTGCCACCCCGACTAAAAGGTCAGCATTTTTGCTGGCCTTTTTTAGTGGGGTAAAGTCAAGGAAGGGGTTTTTAGCACTACGCCTCTTGTGTGAGGAACGCAGAGCCTGTGATGTGTTGAATTTGAAATTAATCCCAAAAAGGACTATCTTTCATAGAAATCTTTTTTTTGTTTAAATTTTTTTCAATGACTGTAAAAAAGCTAAAAGAGGCGGTAAGAAACCTTTCTCCACAAGAACGTATTCTATTTGTTCAATATGTTTTGGATACAGTAGCACAGGATACTGTTGTTGAAAATAGCGGTGATGCACTCTCTGATGAATGGAAAGAAGAGTTGAATAAACGGAGCGCAAGCTATAAAAGAGGTGAGGCGAAGACCATTACATGGGAAGAGGCTAAAGTAAAACTTATCCGTAATAATTCATGAAGTACCGCTTAGAATTATTGCAAATTGCAGAAACAGAACTTGAAGATGCTCTTGAGTGGTATGAGTCAAAAAAACGAGGAAAAGGAAAGCGGTAGAAAGATGCGTTCAATCGTAAAATCTTAGACATCCTTAACATCTTAAAAATCCTGTTCAAACAAAAAATAAATCGAAACTTCAAAAAGCAAAAAACGTTTCTTGGTCAGAGACCAAAACGAGCGCCAGTTTTTTTGTTGATAAATACTTTAAGTGCATCTAAAGCCCTTTCAATACCTCCCCCCAATGCTCCACATACCTTTCCCAAGAAAATTGCCTAGACCATTCCAAGGCATCTTGCCTCCTTTGCAAAATAGCAGCTCCACCTTCATGAACCTGCTGCATATGTGCTTGCAAAGCTTCCCGATCATCATTCTCAAAGTAAAAAGCAACCTCGCCACCCACCTCCGTCAAGCTGGAGTTGCTCGGACAAATGACATTGGTGCCACAGGCCATTGCTTCCACGACAGGTAAGCCAAAGCCTTCATAAATCGAAGGATAGATCAAGGCGAGCGAATGGCTATACACTTCTGGTAAAAAACGCTTTTCTATAAAGCCCGCCAATAAGATATCTTGGCGATAAGGATGTTGCTCTAATTTTTCATAAAAGTCTTCGGACTTCCATCCTTTTTGACCAACGAGTATTAGTTGGATTTTATCTTTTGTGTTTTCGCGAAAATCTTGGTAGGCTTCTAGTAAGAGAACTAAGTTTTTACGAGGTTCGATTGTACCGACATAACAAAAATAAGGATCGTTGATATTATGCAGTTCTAAAAATTCTTTTGATTCGGTAGGGTGGAATAGCGGCTCTTTTCCCAGATGAATGGTGCTCGTTTTGTTAGCGGTAAATGGATATACTTTTTTGAGATCCGCGGTGGTGTTATTGGAATTAGAGAGAACTAAGTCAGATTTTTTGAGAATGCGTTTTAAAAATATCTTTTGAAGCAGTTGACTATGGTAACGGTGAAAACTAGAAAACAAAATCGGCGTCAGGTCATGAATCATGGTGATCCTTTTGATTCGCTTGGGCAAATTAAAAGGACCAAAATGTGCAGGTTCAAAAACGGCATCTACTTTTAATCTTCTTGCGACTAGAGGGATCAGAAAGAATAAGCGCAGCGAAGCAAAACCGATTGGCAAATGGATATTAGGAACGGCAACTTGTCGGATTTTCAAAGCTGGATCGACTTTTTCACGGATGAGAATATACTCGTTTTTGTCATCGTATTTGATCAATGCATTGACGAGGTTGCGGGTGTATACATGTACACCTGCGCGTTGGTTGTCCAGTGGATCTGCTATGATGGCGATTCTCATTTATTTGCGATTGCTTTGTCGTAAATCTCCAAAGTTTCCAATGCCATTTTTAACCAAGAGAATTTTGAGGCTTGGTGAAAAGCGGCTTTGCGTTTTTGCTTTCTTAGTTCTTTATTGGTTACAATTTCGTACATGCTCTCTTTGATGGCTGAAATGTTGTTTGGGTCAACAGCTATGCCTCCTTCACCAGCCACTTCTGGCATCGAACTATTGTTGCCATACAAAACGGGAGTCTTGCAATACATGGCTTCCAATAGCGGCAATCCAAACCCTTCATAATGGGAAATGTAGCACAAGGCTTCTGCATGTGCGTAGAAGTAAGGCAGGTCAAAATCATCTATAAATCCAGTAAAAATAATGTCTTTATGATCTAAAGAAGTGTCTTGAAAAACATCTTCTGTTTTCCAACCTTTTTTTCCACAAACCAAAAGTATTAGATCCCAATCTGGATTTTCTTTCTTTAGTTCCAAAAATGCCAATATGGTATTCTTTATATTTTTTCTGGGTTCAATGGTAGAAAGACACATTAGATAGCGGCCATTTGGAATCTTGTAATTTTTACGCAGCCAGTCAATGTTGTCTTTTTTCTTGGCAGGATGGAATAAGACATCGTTTGCTGCTTCATAACATAGATGCAGTCGGTCACTGGGTATGTTGTAATGCTTTTGTACATCGTTTAGAGTCGATTGAGAAACTGCGATGACATGGGCTTTGTCATCTTCAATCCGTTTCATTCCATCGTTGGCCAATTTGATATTGGTAGAAGTATGATACTGAGGAAAAAATTGGTGGGTCAAATCATGGACGGTCACTAATTTTTGAACCTTGGTTTTTTTCATATCTGTCAAATGCTGGGGCAAAGGTATATGAAGAAGATCGACTTCTTTTAATTGTTCAAAAAAGTTGGCTTTCACTTTCCTAAATTTAATACCCAATAAATTTGTTCTAATATTGAAGAGGAACTTTCGAAAGGGGCCTCTTTTATAGTATTCAGAAAGCCTTGAATAAAGCCCATCTGGCATGGTGTTTTTAATTGTACCTTTGATCGATAATAAGAAGTGTTCATAGTTGAAGACAGAGGCGTCATTTTTAGCATTTTCTTCATCCTCTTTGCCGCGGAATTCTCTTCCAGGGTTGTTTTTTTCAAGAGAATTTTCTTCACCATTATCGAAACGTTTCATGCTTCTGCCATCGTACAAAGTAACTTCCCATTCTGGGAGATAGGGGAGGATTATAGAAAAACCTGCCACCAATTCAGTCAGATACCTTTTAATACCATCGTTGTCAAAACCGTAAAGTTTGGAGGCTTCAATGAGCACCTTTTTTTTGACTTTAGCTGGTTGGATTTGAGGTTTTTCATAGCCCCATTTTTCAAGCATTGAGCCATTTCGGCTCCATAGTAGTTTTTCAAGTTTGGGAGGTAATTCGTCTTTCCAACTGCCAATTTTCCCTTTCCTGAAATGAAGTTTAGTTTGGGTTGAACTAAACTTAGTTCCTTTTCCCCCGCCATATTTTGGTGTGCCGAATTTGAGGCTTTTAAAATTCGGTAATTTCTCTTTATTCGGTTCCGGTAAATCCATGATACTCCTCAGTTTTTCAATTTCTCTCAAAGGGTCTTCAATAAGGTCTTCAAATCGAATTACAATATCTGCTTTAGCGGTCCATTGTCGCACATTTTCTGACCAACCACCAAAAAAACTTCCTTTTTGAGCAAGAATTGAATGGAGTAAATTGTTGAAAAAATCTGATCCAGGAACAACAATATCTTTACGATGATGAGCAATTGATACCAATGAATCTCTTCCATCACGTATGATGTACACAGATGGACAATCTCGATATTTTTTAGGCAAAAGTGTTGGAAGCTCGTGTGTCTTTACAACTGCATATTTTTGGTAGTCATCATCTAAAGTACGGTTCGGATCTTTATGGTAAGTACTTGATTCGATGCCATATACTTCAAACAATACGTTTCGGAAAAAAGTATTTCCAGACCTTGGAAAGGAGGCAAGCCAAATCATTGGTTTTGATTGATTGAGGGAATAAAAATGAATACTTGATGTAAGATAAAAATAATCTATTCTCTTATGGAATGATTTTACGAAAGGCTTGATTTAAAGTTTAAAAATTAAAGGATGGAAAATATTTTGTTTCTTTAAGGTATAAAATGTAACCTTTTCTTTTCAGTTAGCGATTAAAGATTATGTCCGAATTTTTTAAATCATTGTTTGATAAAAAAAGATCCAATCAAAAGCTGGAGCTGATATCTATTCATATTCCGAAAACAGCTGGAACCTCTTTCCGAAATATCTTAAAAGAGGTCTATGGTGAGAACGGGGTGGTGCGTTTGGATATACCTTTGTATTCTCAATTGGTAAAGATTAATGAACAAGCGTATTCTTCTACAAAACTGCCCTTTGGGACACGGGTTGTACACGGGCATTTTTCACTTGAGCAATTGAAAGAAAATTTTGAAATTATAGATTCAGTTCCGATCATTACTTGGCTTCGTCATCCGGTTGATCGTGTTATCTCCAATTACTATTATCTTGAAAAACGTTTAAAAGAGGAGCTTCAGGAAGAAGCGAAAGGTTTGAATATACTGAGTAAGATGCAACGCAGTTTACCTGAATACGCTAGAGATGAAATCAACAGGAATAGACAGTATAAATTTCTCAACGGGATAGATTTAGAGGACTTTTCTTTTGTAGGAATTCAAGAACATTTCAGCGAGGATCTTATTTCATTGAGCAAGCAATTGGATTGGCCCGTTTATGAAGAATTAAAACACAATATAACGGGTTCAAAATATCAAGTTAGTGCGGAAGATAGAGCAGAAATTGCCGAATTGAATACCAAAGATATGGACCTTTATGAAAAGGCAATTGAGTTGAGGAAAAAAAGAATGACTTAATGATTAAATTGCTATCCATCCATATTCCAAAAACAGGAGGCACCTCTTTCTATGAAGTATTGCAACAAGCATATGGGCCTGCAGTTTCAAAGTCGTTCAAAAGAAGAGATTACTTCGCTGCGGTAAAAATGCATTCGAATTTGGAAGCTTCTTTAGCCAAAGAAATACGGGTATTGCATGGACATTTTTATTATGATGAAATTCGGACCATCCATGAAAAATACGATTCCAAAGTGATCTGTTGGTTACGAGATCCTGTCGAACGGGTCATTTCCAATTTTCTGTTTTTTAAGGCTGGTTTACAAAATCCTAGTCGCAACGTTGAAAACTATCAAAAAAATAAACACAGAGTTGACGAGACACTTTTAGAGTATGCTCAAAAAGAGGAAAATAGAAATAGGATGGCTGCGTTTTTGAATGGAATCGAATTAGAGGAATTATTTTTTATCGGTTTTCTATCTTCCTTTGAAGAAGATTTAAATCGGCTGGGTCAAAAATTGAGCTGGCCAGCTATTAAAAGCAAGCGTTTGAATTCAGGAAACACTACTCAAAGAAATGACTTTCAAAATAATAAAGAGCTTTACCAAAGTCTTGCTGAACTCAACGATAGAGATGTAGCCATTTACAAAAGGGCCAAAAAGATACGGGGTTGATTTGAAATAGATAAGCTTGGAATCAGAACCGAATTACATATCGTAATTCTGGATTTTTAATAACATTTTTTGTTTTTTACCTTCTTCTAAATCTCTCAAGCAATGGGAGATATAAAAATTGAGACTAGCTGTAATATCTTCAGAATTATAAATCAAATTTCCGTTATCCATCACCAAAACCCTGGTCGCTACTTTTAATATTTTTCGAATATTATTGGATACAAATAAAACGCCCTTTCCGGGTTGTTTTACATAATCTTTGAGGTAATCATAGCACTTGGCTTTGAAAACAGAATCTCCAACCGCAAGGGCTTCATCAATGATAAAAACATCCGGTTTTGTAGACAATGCAACAGCAAAACCGAGCCTTGCTTTCATTCCCGAAGAATAATTTCCAAAAGGACTGTCTAAGTGTTTCCCGAGTTCCGAAAACTCCTCAATGAAAGCCATCTGCTCTTTGATTTCTGCTTTACTCATTCCATACATTGCCCCTTTGATAAAAATATTTTCTCGTCCAGTAAATAGTGGCATCATGCCAGATCGGAGTGCAAAAATAGGGATGATTTTTTGACCACTCTTTCCTTTAATTGTACCCATTTCAAGTGGATAAATTTTTGATAAAACCCGCATAAGGGTGGTCTTTCCCGAACCGTTGCTTCCTACAATGCCCAAAATTTCTCCTTCTTTAAAATCAAAGCTTACATCATTGAGCGCCCAAAATTCGTTTGCACGCAATTTCTTTTGATTGACCTTCACTCCAAAACTGTCGTATATCAAATCCAAGATACCGTAGTACATATTGTACTTGATATCACTGCTGAATTTCTTCTTCAAATTACGAACCGTTAAAAGAGTTTGTCTACTCATATTTAATTATCGGGCAAAAAATATTCAAAATTACCATTTGAAACAAAAACAATTACCAATTGATTTATTGCCTTATCAGAATGCTTAAAGCTTTAATTATTAATCAATCGTTCTATTACTTTGGGTGATGCTATTTTAAAAATGCTTAATGAAAATAAAAAGAAAAGTAAAGCAACAGCAGCAACGATAAAATAAATTTCTATCTCATAGAAAGTACCTTTAGTCAACACATCCCTACTGAAACCAATCAAATAGGTCAGCGGATTTAGTCGGACTATTTCGGACAGCCATCCCATACTGAGTTTTGGTGCATAGACGATAGGTGTCATGAACATTAAAATTCTAATAAATTCATCCACAAGATTGCTAATATCAATAGCTACGATCCGGAGCAATGCCACCAATAAACCAATTGCTGCACCCATAAATAATAGTGGAATAAGTGTCAATGGAAAAAGCAAGGCCAACCACGTAAAGGATACATCAAAAAAGATCAGGACTAAAATATTTACAAAAAATGGAATTGAAAACCGGATGAAATGAACAATTATTTTCTCAGCAATCAATACTTCATAGGGGAATTTATTCATCAGTAAAACTCGACCATTGGCTTTCAATATATTGCTGGTCGTTTTGTAGATTTCGGCAAAGAAACCCCAGATGGATGTACTTAATAAAACGTATGCTGGATAGGGGATTCCGGTATCTCCTGGATCAACCACACCAGCTCCATTAAGCAAGACCCACATTACTACCGCAAGTATCGGTACTATAAATAACCAAGCCAGTCCAATAAATGATTTTTTGAATTCTGTCTGAATATTGATTTTTATCAGTTGATTGATAAAAAATCGATAGGATTTTATATTCCTAAAGGTGTTTGCCCAATGCGAAAAGAAGCTTTCTCTATTTTTTGAAAACTCTTCCATTATATGATTGGCATCTTCCATGGATTTTGTAAAACAGAGTTAAATGGATCAAAAAAAATAAACATACGATAAATCTTGTGAATTCCAAAAGCAGGATGTAGTGGATATATTTTACGCTTCTTTTCTAAACGATTTAGCTGACCAAAAGTTACCGAAAAGTATCCAAGCGATTTATTCTCAAGTTTAATCGGAAATATTCTCAAATTGGCATTATCTTTAGCATTCATAAGAAAACCATCAATGGAAAACCTCATAGAACAAGTCAAAGTTTTTATTCTCGAAGAATTGAGTAGTGATTCAGAAGAATCTATAACAACAACAACCCCTTTGTTGAGCAGCGGAATCATTGATTCTATTTCTGCATTGCAGTTAGTAGAGTTTTTAGAAAATACTTTCGGTATCGAGTTCCAAGCGCATGAAGTCGATCAGGACAATTTGGATACGCTTGAAAAAATAGAAAGTTTTGTAAAGGGTAAATTGATTACCTAAGCAAGGTTTAAGATTTAGAGAAAAGCCTTGCGCGTAAATTTTAAATGCTTAAATTTAGACTCTCATTAAAAAATAAAATTTTTATCATGTACAAATTGATCGCAATACTCGTTTTAAGCCTTTCAATAATATGCTCTTGCAGCCAACCAAAAAGCAATGCAAACGATGCTGCTGAAGATGCTGTAGAAAAAGTTGGATCAGATGCAGAAGTTGCTGCTAAAAAGAAAAGAGATTATCCTAAGGAATCAGATAAAGTAGCAGAAACATTGATCAATCAGATGGTTGGTGTAGTAGATATAACAAGCGATCAAAAAGCAAGCATCATGAAATTAGCAAATGATTATAATTTCGATAATGAAGATCAAGCTAAAGATAAGGAGAATTTTCGTGCATTTCGTAAAAAGATCAGAGACAATATTTTGACTGCGGAGCAACTAGCAATTATAAAAGCACGAAAAAAGAAATAGTTTTCTGTGGACCGACTTGTTCTTTTAAAAATATATTAATCAACGATAAACTATTTGGCGGATGCTGAATAGTTTATCGTTGTTTTATGCTTTTGTTAGTAGCAATATAAGATTGATACAATTTCAAATAAGCCTTTAATGCATCTTTCATTTCAAACTTTTTCACCTCTCGGTATTCCCATTTTTCGAGTTTGGCTTTTTGTAAATTTTCAAAAAGACTTTTAGCAGTCATCTCTTCCATTTCCAAGTAAGAACCACTGACGGTTTCCTTTAAGGCGCCTTGTCCAGAAGAAATGATTGGGACTTGCATGGCTACAGTTTCCACTGCAACAAAACAAAACCCTTCACTATAAGATGGAATAACTACGCAAGAAGAATTTGTAATTTGTGTTCTTAAATCAGTTGTGCTTAACTCCTGTCTAATGATAACGTGATCAGTCAATTCGAGGTCTGCAATAAGTTGTTCAATTTGCTTGAACATCTTCTTAGGATTTTTAGGAATGATGAGCACCAAAGAACTTTCAGGATACAATTCGCTAAACATTTTTGCAGCGGGTAGGAGCAAGTCTAAACCCTTTGAGATACCAAGTCGACCAAAATAAGTATAGGTGAATTTTTTAGGCGGCTCATATTTGTGCTTAGCAAGGTCTTCATAGTATAAGCCATTGTATATTTTACTTATTTTTTGAACAGGAATTTTTTCACCAATTAATTTTTGTTTTGTAAAATCAGAAACAGCAATATAGTGATCGAAAGAAAGCGACAAGACTAATTTTTCGAAAAGATAAAAACCTGTTCTTAAAAACCGAGAAGCAAAAGGTAAATTGAACCAGAGTTTTCCCCAAACCTCATGGAAGGTTATAATCACCTTCTTTCTACAAACCTTTGCGGCCAACCAAGCAGGAGGGGCGGCGTTGTAAGTTGTTGTATGTATAAGGTCAGCTTGTTTTGCATGACGCAAGACATGAGGCAAACTTAAAAAAGAAAATAGAAAACGATTGCGACAATTGATGCGGATAATGTCTACACCTTTGTGTTGCTCTTGTGCTGGAAGATCATTTCGGAAACGAGTGGTAAGCACCTTCACTTTATGGCCTTCTCCTGCTAAAGCTTCTGCCAATAATTGGAAAAGTTTTTCGGCTCCACCGATATAAGGGTAATAATGTTCGAGAACAAAAAGGATCTTCATTCTTCCTTGTTTTCAAATTCCTCCAAGCCCAGTCTTCTGGTCAACTTTGTCAGTTGTTGGCGTTGATCTTTGATGAGTGTATACATTCGGAATTGGCTATAAATCAAAACCCCGAGGCTTAAAAAAATAATGGCATTGATGTTACTTTTAAACCCAAAAAGCTCTGCCACAAAGTTAGAAATGATATCAGGAAAAACAGAGAAAATCGCAATTGACAACCACAAAATGATGGAAAAAATAGTTTCTTTTAAAGATGCCTTGGATTTGGTATATCGATTGATAAAACTAATAATGAAGAGAAGGGCAGCAAGTGGAACGAGAATTTGAAAAATACGAATTTCCATTTGTTTGATTTTATTTGAAAAAGATATTCCACAAAAAGTTGAAGGCGGTTGTAATGCCAACATTAAAGTCTTGCCCCTTGCTTATTGAATATTTAGTATACAAAACTTTTGTTGCTGTTTCTTCGATTTTTAAATCTGCTTTTTCTGCTTTATTTAGCATTTCACTACAAAAACCAAAACCATCTAATTCTAAATTAATAGATTCAATTGCTTTGCGATTAAGGAGCCGTAAGCCAGATTGAGAATCAGTGAATTTCTTTTTAGAGAAGATATTCGTCATTAAATTAGCAATAAAATTAAACACTATTCTGGTTCGCGGTATTTGATTGCCATTTTTCATAAAGCGACTACCGACCACAAGATCACAATTGCTTTGTTCCATCTTTTCTTTAAGGACCAATATATCATTGGCATCATGTTGTCCATCAGCATCCATTAGAGCAATATAAGGCCATCCCTGATGTCGAGCAAGTTCGATTCCAGTTTGAATAGCTGCACCAGCACCGCGGTTGATAAGGTGATTGACCAAATGAACAGGTTCCTGGCGGACAAGTTGAGCCGTGTTATCTGTACTTCCATCATTGATCACAAGGATATTGTGGATTCCTTTGTTTTTTAAGCCATTGATTACCTCAATAATACTGCTCGCTTCATTATAGGCGGGGAGCAATACATATATATGGGATAAGGCAATCATTTGGTTTTTTATTGGATTTCAAAAAGCGCAATATTTCCTCTATACACTGCAGTCCCTAATAAGCCACTACGAGCTTGCCTTCGGTTGCCATCTGGCAATCGAATTTCTGCAGCATTTAGATCTTCGACATAATTATCTGTTTGCATTAAACGGACTTTTTGAGAAGATGTTAGCGTTTGCAGCAAACTAATGAATTTCTTTTCCAAACTGCGCTCTGGTGTTTTGTCCAGTGTATAGGTTTTTAAGTCTAAGAAGATGTATTTGTAGCCATTCGCTTTTAGAACATCGAAGAAAACACTCTTATCATCAAAGTTTGCAGTAAGCTGTGCAAATTTGTCTAAAAGAGGATCACTGAACACCCGAGTGTCATTGGCTTCAATGTGAATATTGAAATGGGTATTGACTCTATATACTTTTGCAGAAAGATCAGAATTTATCTGAGTGATTACTTCTGGCATTACAGGATTGAAAGATCGGACGATTTCCTTTTCTTTTGCATTTGGATTGGAAATGTAATCGACAAAAGGCCAACGAAATAATCGCTTATTGTCATTGTCATTTGGAAAAGATCCGGTAAAATAGCCACAAGTCGCTATAAAAATAAATAGACCAATTCCAGTACCTAGAAAGCGAGCAGAAAAGGTTGCTTCCGATTTGCCCATAAATTTTTTGGAATAATTTAATTCATGAACAATTATGATCGGCAACAAAACAAAGAAGGGCAAAGCATACCAAATAATGCCATTTCCCATCAACCACCAATACAACAAGTAGATGGCCATAAAACCACCAAAAGCTTTATAGTTCTCTGTCATTTCACTAAGTCGATCTTTCAATAAATAATAAAGTCCTCCAAAAGAAAGTAGGATAAGAACGATTACAATTTCAATACTGATGGTAGATCCTAATTGATATACCGGAGTTAATTTCTGGCTTAGTAAAAGTATCGGTTGGCTAATCGTTTCAAAAAATCCGGCAAATAAGGATTCCTTGCCACCTGGCTGCATGGCCAAATAACTTTGTAACTTTTTGCCAGCAGAAGTAAAATCCAAAACACCATCCTGTGGGGCATATACAGAAGAATGAATCATGGCCAACCAAAAAAGCGTTGCGATGATCAGCAATATTTGTAACCAAAGTGGCCTTGGCTTACGAGGATTAATAAAAAGAAACAGCGGAATAAAAAAGAGGAAAAGATAGCCGATGTCAAGATACCGCAGCAATGGAATATTAATGTTCATCGTCATGTCATAAGGAAGAGAAGCATATAACCAAAGATTGGGTTCGAAGCCCATGTAGCGTTGGATTTCCTCTCTTACGCCTTTGTCTGAAGCAACGGGTTTTTTAGTTTTTTCTGCTTCAGCCTTTGTTTTTTCTTGTTGGTTGATCAAACGAGCTTTTGCTTTTTGGTCTGGCTTCAGCCATAATTCTATTGGGGATTCATTGTGAAATTCAGTTTCTTGATAACCCAACGATTGATAATAAGGTTGTATGTCCAAACTTGGAGAAGCTGCTTTTCCTTGAATAATATTTGAAACACTGATTGAGCCATTTTCAACAACATTTTTAATTGCCCAAGGAGAGAATGCAAGAAGCAACATTCCTACAATAATAGATACTTGTACAATTGGTCGAATTAAATCTTGAATATTGCTTTTGTAGCGGACAAAAAGACTTGCTAAACCCAAAGCTATGAGAACGATGCCAATTACAAACGAAGAAGAACGCTCCAGTGGGAAATAGCCAAATTTATATATGCCTCCAAAAAAGACAAAGCCCAATGACAAAAAAGCAGCGCCAAAAAAGGCAAGGCGTTTTCCATGATAATAAAATAGCATGCAAACTACTGCTATTAAATAAAAGATAAGAGTGTATTTGATGCCAAAGGCAAAGCCTGCTAACCAGCCAAAAAGTAGTAAAATATAGGTGCTCTGATCTACTTGCATTCGGCCAGCTAAAATGCTGAGTTTCTTTTTTTGCTTTTCAAGTAAGCCATTACTCAGTGCTTTATAAATCAAGATAAAACTGCAAAGCACAATGAAGGTAAATCCAAGGTCTACTTTTTCATCTATAAAACTGTGGAAAGCGTAATAGGGAGAAATAAACGAAATAGCAGCTGCTAATAGAGCATAAGAGGAGTTCAACCAAAAGCGGGCAACTCTGAATATCGCCATCATACAAAAGAAACCCATGAGGTGAGAAAAAAGGATCACCATTATTTGTTTTCCAAAAAGGATCCCACCCAAACTCATGATGACTGACCAATTGAATGCTTGACCACCTGCAGGAAGCTGGCCAGATTGTACGATCAAGTTTGAAGTATTAATGTACAATCCCGCACCATCATAGCCGATCGGAAAAGTCTTAAAGGCGCCTAGTAAGTTGAATGCTGTTACGGAGAACAGCACGACATATAATAAAGGCACCCACCAATTATTAATTTTAATTTTCTTTTTTGTCCAAAAGGTAGAAAGGATAAATTCAGCACAAGCTTTGTACTGCCAGATAACCAATCCAGCCAAAAGACCCCACAAAACCATGCTTTGCATTAAATGCAGTTGCCCGAGAATACTTAAGACAAAACCAATAATAGCGAAGCCAATAGCAATGCTAAGCAGTTTGTAATCTTTTCTATATTCATCTTTTAATCTTCCCAATAAAAGATGACCAGCTAAATAAGCACAAGTAATAATGAAAAGAAAACCAAGTAGATAGAGACTGCTAAAACCCAGATAATAAAGAGCTCTGGTACTAAATGCAAGCTCAGGCATGTAAGATAAGCTGGCAAAAGACAATAATATCAGTATGGCGATGACTTGTACCATCGCATAAAGTAGAATGCCTCGAACTGAAAATGTGAATTCCTTTTTAGGGCTAGCTTCGATTTTTTTGTAAACAAAAAAAGAGGCAGCACCTCCAATTGTTACAAAGAAGGCAATCAACTTATAATAAGGGTTATTAAAAATGGCTTGGGTAAAATAAGGGTGATGAACGAGGTAGTCGGTAAAGACCCAAAGGCCCCAAATGATACAAATAATTTTTGTCAGGTA
>CALIAG010000260.1 GCA_938041325.1 uncultured Saprospiraceae bacterium
AAAGCGGTTGTTCTGATAAAGAGCAGCCGCTTTTTTAATGAAAAAATAAAAAATTTTCTACCATATAAGTAATGTAAATTCATTGAAGTCTTTCGACCGCGAAATTGAACTGCAGAAGATTGACCAACGAACGCGATTTGAACCAGAGAAGAGATCAGAAGAAAACCGAAGTTCTTCTGACGTAAAGAACAAAGGACACAGTAGTTATTTTATCTTCGATAAAATTGATCGCGTCCATTTTTTGCGCAAGCAAAAAGCTTCCTACAGTGTCCTTCTTCCTTCCTACGATATAGAACTTAAGTGCTCTTCTGTGCATCTTCCGTAGTTCAAAAATATTCACGTCCAAGCACCACTTCCCGTCCATTTTTTGCGCAAGCAAAAAAACTTCTTCCAGTATCCTCCTATACCTTCAATGGTTTAAAACCCGTTCCACCAAAACTTAACAAAAGGCTATGGTATTAAAAATTAATTTAATGTGATTATTAAAACTTGTTTCTAAGCAGTCAAATTCAAAGAATTTAACTTTTTTTAATATATAAAATGCCTGAAAATTGACCGATTTTTCTTATTTTCATGTTGAAGCAATTTTGTTCATTTTTTCAAAATGCGAATTGTTCTTACCAAAAACCGTTCAACACGACATCTATACTATTTTGTTGCTTAGCGGTACCTTCTATCTTTGAAGGTTCTTTATATATTTCCCGATACCGAATTTTATTTAAATACCTGAAAAACCAGACCACAGACCAATGCCATTGGTGTGTCTGATAACGATTTAAAATTTATTATCATGAGGAGATTTCTTACCCTATTCGGAATTTTAACTTTGTTTTTCATTCTTCCAAATAACATGACTGCCCAAGTTGGTGTTACTGTCGTGTTGCAAGAAGGTGATATGGTTGGCGGTGGAACCGTTACAGATTTGAACATTCCTTTTACAAATGGAAATGGACAAGTCGGTTTTTTGGGGACAACTCAAATTGGAGGTACTGATGTGCGTTTTATCTGGTATGATAATGCAGCCATATTTTTGGATACAGATGCGCTTCCAGACGTTTTATCAGGTGGAGAAACCTCTTCCATGGGAATCGGGAATAATATGGAATTTATTTACAGTCCTAGTTTTAACGGAGAAGATGCTGTATTTACCCATAATGGATTATTGGCCGTTGAAAATACGCAAGCACCTGGTTTTCCTGCTGGTATCAATTCTACCTTTCATTCCAGACCTAGAATGGCACCGGACGGAACTGCTTATTGGTTGTCAGGATTTAATGATGGTATGGGAGGTACTTCTTCTCAAGGAAGAATTTTCTACACAGCAACTCCTACTGGTGTGATTAGTATTCTGCTGACTGAAGGAACAATGATAGGAGGTCAGGCAATCAATAATGCCGGCGCCATAGATTTTGACTACGATTTTTCTGATAATAATTTGCATACCATTAATATTGTCAATTTTTTAACGGGAGCCTTTAACGATGATACTGCTGTCATTGTCGATGGGAATAATGAGGCACAAGAGTCAAACCCAAACGGATCAGGAGATAATTGGGATAATTTTGATATCGTAAGTATAAACAATAACGGTGATTACGTTTTTTCAGGTGATACAGATGGTGCGACAAGTACTGATGAGTTTATAGCTGTTAATGGAATAATAACTATTCGTGAAGGAGATGTCATAGATGGTACTACTTTAAATACAAGTGCATTTGTAAGAGCATTAACAATGAATAATAATGGTGAAGTACTGCATGTTTGGTCAACTTCCGGAGAAGAAATTTTGTTCAGAGGGAATGTTCTTGACTTAGCAGCTACCTCAGTAGAAATATTAAGAACAGGAGATTTAATAGATGTAGATGGTGATGGCATCGGAGATTTTACGCTTACAGATTTTAATACATTTCCAAATACAGGAAACTTAGGCGATGACACTGTCATTTTTATCAACGCAGATTGGGAAGATGCTTCTGGACAAGAATTTTCAGGAATTTTACAAATAGGAATGGCCGCGATGGGAGATTGTATGATTGCTTGTCCAACCGATGTAAGTCGCGTACTAGGATCTGGTGAATGTAGTGCAGTTGTTAATTACGATATAGAACTCATTGGTGATTGTATCGGAACGAATTTGGTGAGGACTTCAGGTCTTGCTTCTGGTGAATCCTTTCCAATTGGGACTACTGTTGTTTCTCACACATTAGAAGATGTAGATGGAATGACAATAGGATCTTGTTCTTTTAATGTTGAAGTTGCTGGTGTGCCTGCAGAAGATCAACCATCAGGACTTGCCTGTACTGGTCAAGCTAATATACCTCTCGATACGAATTGTGAAGGACTTGTAAGTCCGGACCTTCTTCTTGTTGGAGGCCCATATGGTTGTGAAGATGATTATCCAGTAGAATTATTTTACGATATGGCTCTGACTATGCCTGTGCCGAGTTCTCCTTCAGTTACCAGTTCAGAAGCTGGTTTGACAATTTTTGCTCAAGTCAGTGGACCAAATGGATCGCCATGTTGGAGCGCAGTTTTGGTGGAAGACAAAACCGATCCGACTATAGAATGCATGAATGTGGTTGTAGAATGTACAGATAATACTGAACCTTCGGCAAGTGGCCCAGTATTTTTCCCAATCGCTTCTGATGCTTGTGGAACACCTGATCTGGATTGGACAGATGTAGTCGCAGAAGGTGGGTGCGTTGATGGCTTTCAAAGAATAATAACTAGAACATGGACCGCAACAGATGCTTCAGGAAGGACTGCTGTTTGTACGCAAACGATTACCGTGAATTTAGCGGATCCAACGAATGTAATACCGCCTTTGGATTTTGATGATATCGCAGAACCTGCATTGCTTTGTGAATTGAAAGACGCAACGGGCACACCTGGATGTTGGAATACAATCAAAGCAGGTGATTTTGAAGATGACTTGTATGTCGGACATCCTTCTCCGGATGCTGCCAATGGATGTTCCGGTACCGGTCGCCCTGGTGGAGCAACAGCATGTGGAACCATAGGTGCAAGCTTTGAAGACATTCGATTGAACATTTGTCCCAGCGGAGATTCAGAAGGTTGTTATAAAATAATCAGAAGATGGACGATGGTTGATTGGTGTACCTCTAATGTAACAGAGCATGATCAGATAATTAAAGTAGCAGATAAAGAAGGCCCGGTTATTTCTGACATTGCAGACTTGACGATTAGTGTTGATGTATGGTCTTGTGATGCAACTTGGTACGCACCAGCTCCTTGGTTAGAAGACAACTGTTCTGAGGTTACGGGATACACGATAAGTTCTTCTGCAGGTTTGGTTCAATACAGTTCAATCTTAGATCTTTACGTAATTTCTGAATTGCCTTTAGGAACGCATCAAGTAATTTATACCGCAACGGATTGCTGCGGAAATGAAACCAATCTACCGATATTCCTTACTGTCGCAGATTTAGTTCCACCAGTTGCCGTATGTGAAGTGTTTCATACTACATCTCTAACATTAGATGGTACCGCAAAAGTATTTGCACAAACATTTGATGATGGTTCCCATGACAATTGTAATCCGGTTTATTTTAAAACCATTAGAATGGACGATTTATTGGATACAGATCATGGTTCTGATGGCAACCAATCGTCTACTGAATGTGATATTTTAAACGGAGACGATGCTCCAGCTAAACCTGGTAATCAAATACATTTTGATGATTACGCAATGTTCTGCTGTGAAGATATCGGAGAAGATATCATGGTTGTGTTCAGAGTATTTGATGTTGATCCAGGTGATGGACCAATTGCTCCAAATAGAATGAAACAAGGTGGCGACCTTTATGGTCATTTTAATGACTGTATGGTAGAAATTACGGTTGAAGATAAATTGCCACCATATATAGTATGTCCAACAGACTTGACCATCTCTTGTGACTACTGGTTTGACTTCAATAATTTAGATGAATTTGGAAAAGTAGTAGACAATGCAGCAGACAGAGATTCTATCATCCTTTACGATAGAGCAACTTGTAACGGAGATGCAACAGTAATTAGAAAATCATTGGGCATCGACGGAATTGCAGCTGACAATTGTAATGTGGTTATTTCAGAAACTGCAACAGATGGAAGAACTTGTGGAACAGGAATCATCACAAGAGTATTTACTGCAACTGATCCTGACGGAAGAACGGCTTCTTGTATTCAAAGAATTACAGTTATTGATTGTGATCCTTTTTACATCAATGATGTTACTTGTAGTAATTCAGATAGAGATGATGGTGTAAAATGGCCATGTGACTATAACGCATCTGCATGTGGAGCAGAAACAGATCCTTCAACAGCAGGCGAGCCTCAGATCTTCAATGAAGACAACTGTTCATTGGTTTCAGTAGATTATGACGATGAAGTATACACAATTCAAGAAGATGCATGTTTGAAAATCAAACGGACTTGGGTTGTAACGGACTGGTGTAACTTTGATGAAGATGATTCTGACAACAACGATAACTACGATTCTACAGATGATGGTTTTGTAGAAGGAAAATGGACTTACATCCAATTCATCAAAGTATTGAATTCAAGAGATCCAGAATTTGGAACTTGTCAAGATGTAGAAATCTGTGCAACTCAAGATGGTTGTGTTGGTGACATTAGCTTAACGCAAACATTGACTGATGACTGTACGCCATTGGAGGATTTACAATATGATTATAAAATAGATTACAACAACGATGGTACTTACGATGAGACTGTTTACGGAAGCTTAACAGCAACTGGAACCTATCCATATGGAACTCACCGTATCCTTTGGACGGCGGAAGATCGTTGTGGAAATATTGGATCTTGCTCTTACCTATTTACAATAGAAGATTGCAAAGAGCCAACACCTTACTGCGACAATGGCTTAACTATTCCAGTGATGCCAGCAACAGGCGAAATTACAGTTTGGGCAAACGACTTCAACGAAGGATCCTTTGACAACTGTACAGAACAGGCGAACTTATCTTGGAGAATATCAAGAGACAATATCGGACCTGGTGCGCCGCTTCCTCCAGCTTCGGCAACATCAGTAACATTAGATTGTGATGATGTATTAAACGGATCAGTGAATGTAAATGTATTCGTTATTGACGAAGCAGGCAACTGGGACTATTGTACAACCTTCATCAATGTGCAGGATCAAACAGGCGTTTGTACAGATACAGAGGCTAGAATATATGGTAATATCGAAAACGAGGAAGCACTGGGAATTGAAGAAGTAGATGTCAGATTGACCGGTGGAATGAATAGCAATACTATGACTGACCTTGATGGATCTTATAATTTTCCAAATCTTCCGGTTGGTCAAAACTATGAGTTAGAACCTACGCTTAATACGGACCATCAAAATGGAGTCACTACTTTTGATTTGGTTCTTATTAGCAAGCATATCCTGAATATCGAAAGATTTACTTCTCCATATAAATTGATTGCTGCCGATGTAAACAACTCTGGTACCATTACCACATTGGATATGGTGAATTTACGTCGATTGATTTTATTTATGGATACAGAATTACAATACAATACTTCTTGGAGATTTGTTGATGCAAGCTTTGTATTTCCATTTCCTGAGAATCCGTTCTTATCAGCGTTTCCGGAAATAGTTTCGATTAACAGTTTGCAAGAAGATTTAGAACAGGAATTTATTGGAATAAAAATCGGTGATGTGAATTGTAGTGCTTTGCCTAACTCTATGGCTCAAGCAAGAGAACGTTCTTCTGGAGACTTTGTAATTAAAACGAAAGAACAAGAATTGGCGAAAGGGGAGGAATTTACTGTTGATTTCAAAGCAGAAGATTTAACCACTTTACTGGGGTATCAGTTTACCATTGACTTTGAAGAAACTGCTGTTGAATTTGTGAAAACAGAAGGCTTGTCTGATGATAATTTTGGTTTCGCAATGCTGGATAAAGGAGTCATTACCACTTCATGGAATAGCCAGGAAGAAGTGACTTTCGCAAAAGATGAAATCATTTTTAGCATGACCTTCCGTGCTTTGTCTAACCAGAATTTGAGTGAGGTAATCAAGGTGAGTTCCGCGTTTACAAAAGCAGAAGCTTATGATAGCAATCTATCTATTTTGGATCTTTCGTTGGAGTTTGAAAACTCAAATGTAAATACCGCTTTTGACTTATATCAAAATCAACCTAATCCTTTCAAAGATGCTACGATGATTGGATTCGTATTGCCATCAGCCTCATCAGCGGTACTTACTGTTTATGATGTGTCAGGTAAAGTATTGAGTAGGGTAGAAGGAGACTTTGGAAAAGGCTACAATCAAATTCACTTATCAAAAAGTGATTTGGGTGGTACTGGGATTTTGTATTATACATTAGAAACAGCCATGAACTCCGCAACAAAGAAAATGATTTTTTTAGAATAAGATTTTTATCCAAAAAAGTAAAAGCCTTTGAGTAATATTGCTCAAGGGCTTTTTTTATAGATCTATTTTTCTACTGATGTCGGGATGCAAAAAGAGAGGAACAGAAAAGAGGACTACAGAAAGTTGGATTTTAGACAGACGATAGGTTTACCTTTTTTCTACGATATTGCGTTAATTTTTCAGCGAATCCGCAGTTAAATTTTTTTCCACGATTGTCCTTCCTATAATTCAATCTGATTCTCACCTTATATTTTACATATATAACCTTTTTTTAATTTTAAATAAAGAAATGTTTTACTATTGTGACAAGTTGTTTGGTTAGTTTTTATAGAATATCTAAAAATTCTACAAACTAAACCAGGGTTATATTTGATTATAAAACCGGACCAGAGTTCGGTTTTTTTTCATTTTTTAGAAGAAGTTATACCTTCTTTCCAAACAGAAATAAAATAAGAGATTTTTTGAATTGCCCAACATGGAAGGCAATGGAAACAGCCATTCCTTTTACTTTATTGGTTTTAAAAAATATTATTTAAGATATAATTGAGAGAGTTCCTAATAAAGAAGTTCGCTAATGAACGAACTAAACAAGACCTGAAAAATTTTATACAATCTTACTTCGACAATCGTATGAATGTTTGAATCCAAACAAATAATTCATATTCTGTCCCTCACATCAAATGAAAAACACTAATCGTTGAAGTTGATTATTAAGATTCAATAGATGGTTAAAATTTAGGTTTTACATAAAGAGGCAAGGATTAAAAACCTTGCCTCTTTTTTAATAGGTCTTCAATACCAAATATATTACAAAAGAGGGCTAATTAATTAACTTACATATTTAATCTTTTATTAATATTGAAATAATTCTACTATCTTTGTTCTCTTGTTAACACCAAATAAATATTAGTCCCAATGATTAAAGCTGTAATAATTGAAGATGAAATTGCAGGATTAAACAATCTGAAAAATTTGCTTAGTGGATATTGCAAAGATATCGATGTAATAGGAGAGGCCACAAGCATCGCAGAAGGATTGACTGTACTTAAGAATCCAGCCATCACCCCAGATGTTGCTTTTCTGGATATAAACCTACCCGACGGTTTAGTTTTTCAATTATTGAATCAATTAGGAGAAATAACTTTTGATATAATTTTTGTTACTGCTTATGAAAAATTTGCAGTCAAAGCTTGCCAATACAGTTCAATAGGTTTCATCATCAAACCTATCGATCCTGATTTTTTAATAGAAGCGGTAAGAAGAATTAAAGTTGGGAAAGACAACAAAATAAATCAACGCGTCGAAGTTTTCAACCAACATTACAATCATCCCAATGCTTTCAAAAAGATGAGCATCTCTGCATTGGATGGAATTTACTTCATAGATATTCAGGATATTGTTCGTTGCGAAGCAGAAGACAACTATACTCATATTCACTTAGCAAAAGGTGAAAAAATCACAGCTTCCAAAACCATCAAGTCTTATGAAGATTTACTTGGTTCCGTTAATTTTTATCGAGTCCACAAATCTCACCTTATCAATCTGAATTACATGCGCAAATTTGTAAAAGGGGACGGAGGGTACCTTATTATGGATGATGGGAAGAAAATTGAGGTTTCGAGAAGAAGGAGACCAGCTTTTATGGAAAAAATGCGCCGTTTACAGGAAGGATTGTAACATTTTATTTTTTGCTTATAAAAAAAATATATTTTTTTTTCTTTAAATTATTAACATAGTATAGCTTTTAGTATTGTTTAATTGATTGATAATTAAATGTTTAACTGATTGTTGTTGTGTATTAGAGCTTTAATGGGTATTCACCAGCCAGCCAAATATCTTGTATACATATTATGAGTTTATGAAATTTGAATAAAAAAATTGTATTTTGAGGTACTATTAAGAATTAAGAGAAACTTTATTTTATGTCCCAAACACTCAATACCTAAAATCAAACGCTATGGGGAAGAAACCTAAAAAAAGTCTTTTTGATTTATTAGGCGATCAAGATCTGTCAGTAATCAAAAAAGACGACATGAACAAAATTATTGGAGGAACCAACAGCGGAAGAAATACATGGTCCAGCTGCGGAGGAATCCTGCCTCAATAAATGAAATCATTCATTTAGGCAAAGGAGGCTACATTTTATAGAAATGTAGCCTTTTTTTATACTAGAAAATTGACTGGTCCTTTGGAAATCACTTTATTTTATTCGAACTTATGATCATGCCCCAATCATTTTCTAAAAATGATTAAAAGTGATGAGAACCCCAACCCGAGACGAAATGCTAGAATGCTTCTATTGCAGAAATTTTAAAGACAATAAATAATCAGAATTATATGAGTGGTGCCCCCCCAGCAATTTCAGAAATTCGTAAATGGGAAACTCAACTCCTCAACCAAACTGATCCTCTTCAGAAGATTATCTACTTGGAGAAACTCATCAGTAATTACATTTTTACCAATATTAAAAAGGCACAAAAGTATCTTGGTGAACAAGCAGCTCTTTTAAAAGAACATCCTAACCCTGACCATCAACTCAATTACCATCTCAATATTTCTATTATAGAAAACCAATTGTACAATTATCGCCTGGCTGAATACCATATTCGAAAAGCCATTCCTTTAGTGGAAGATCGCGGTGATGTGAAGCAACAAGCAGAAACCTATATCGATTACGCAGGGACCTGCATTAATATGGGAAAAAAAGAGGAAGCCTATAACTTCTTGGACAAAGCGGATCGCTTACTGGAAGTATTTCCAGATGAATTGATGAGAGCAAGGGTGCTTACCCGTAGAGGGTATTTGCATATTCACCTTAATGATTTTGCAAAAGCCAGTGAACTCCTCTTAGAAGCGGATAAATTAATCAATATTCAAACCCAACGACCTTTAAGTCTCAAAGACCATTATTTCCAAACCATGATTCATAGTGGAATGGGAAGTGTTTATAAAAGAAACGATGAAGGAGACAAGAGTGTAAGAGCTTACCTCAAGGTGGTGAATATGTGTGAAACGCTGGGAATGAAAGCCCGTTTGTGCTGGCATTATTTGAATGTAGGAAGTGGTTACATGGTTCTTACAGATGATGTTAGTGCAGAGGAGTATTTTAGAAAGGCCATCAAGATGGTTGCCGATGTGAGTCAAAACGCACGGGCAAGTGCTTATGCGAATCTCGGTTTTATTTACTTCTCAAGAAGGTCTTTTACCGAAGCTTTGAGTTTGATTAAAAAAGCAGAAAGGCTATACCGTGAAAAGCCTGGTGAAAACTTAAGTAACCTTTCATTAATAGAAAACTGGAAAGGCCGATTGTACAAAGTTCTTGGGAAACCAAACAAGGCGATTGAGCATTTTAGAACAGCCTTTGAATATGCAGAGCAACAGAAGGACTTTAAGCAAATGGCAATTATTAGTAAAGATACTGCCGACTATTATGTAGAAAAGAAAGAATACGAAAAGGCTTATAAGTACCAGAGTTATCAAATAAAATTTGAATCAGAAAACCAAAAGGAAGTCAACAAACAAATGTTGATGGAATACGAGGTAAAGTACGATGCTGAAAAAAGAACCCATGAAGCCAAAATTTTAAGATTGCAGGCTTCCCAACTTCAACTACGCGCGCTTCGCGCTCAGATGAATCCTCATTTCATGTACAATGCGTTGAACTCTATTCAAGCGCACATGACCTCTGATGACAGCAACGCTGCTGCTAAGTATTTAGCAAAGTTTGCGAAATTGATGAGACAAAGTTTGGACTACTCTGATTATGAAGTGATCTCTTTGGAAAAAGAATTGGAATTTCTTCAGGATTATCTTTTTATCAATCAGAAATTACGCTACGGTCATTTGCAATACGAATTCAGAGTTGATCCTGATATAGAAGATGACATCATGGGAATTCCTACCATGATTATTCAGCCTTATGTCGAGAATGCTATTGAGCATGGAATCCGAACCAAAGATGACGGTCTCGTAAAAATTACTTTTGACTTATTAGATGAGCATACAATCATTTGTACGGTAACAGATAATGGAATTGGACGGAAAGCTGCAGGGGAGTTAAAAGCGAATGATCCGAAATACTCAAACCACAACTCAAAAGGAACAAGTATTACAGAAAAGCGTTTGGAATTGCTCCACAAATCAACTGGAAGAGCAGTCTTTGTTGAAACCTTTGATGTGGTTGATACGAAAACAAAGGCTATCATTGGCACTAAAGTGAAAATTAGAATTCCTATTCAAACCATTCAGAAGTATGTGGAATAGTTGATATTTTGTAAATGAATTGTTTGAAATTTGAGCTTAGTGTAAAAACGACTCCAACCGCTTTCTAACCCATATACACCTTAAACTAATTTTTAGTGGGTGGTATCTAAACAAGCATTTTATATAACAGTAAATCGTTATATATTGCAGAAAGTTTTCTCATAGTATGTTTGTTTAATTTCCTGCATCTTGCTCCCTCCTAAGATGCAGGAATTTTTTTGTCCCATATCCAAGAGGTCTTCTTTATCTAGCTTTCCAGCACATTTCTTCAAATTCAAAATGCCGTATTCTAAAGTAAAAGTACCGCTTACACTAAATTTGTGCCCATTGCCTAAAACACGGACCTAATACCGAATAAGTCGCCTTATATTTATAAAAGTTTTCTCATAGTATGTTTAATTTTCCTACACCTTTATCCCTTCTGAGGTGTAGGAATTTTTTTTTCTCCTAAATGAAAAAATTCAAAAGCATATTATTTTTCTTTCTTATCCTGACGAGAAAAACATATTGAATTTGTTTTAATATATTCAATTTCTTTGCCAACCTTGTTTTACCTTCATTCTTATACTACTCTGTACTACCTTTCCCTAAATTGTTACAACCGCTCTAGCCCAAACTGCATACGCTCGTTGGTTTGATATTTTTTTAACGAAAAATCTAACCTAAATTTGAACTGTGTAGTTTTCTCATAGTATGTTTAGTTCTCCTACATCCAATAGCCTCCGGATGTAGGAGATTCTTTTTTTAGGAGCTTTGCACCACTTCAATCGTTTTCCCTTTCCGCAATTTCAAATGGCTGTTGTAACCGGTTTCCCTCTTTATCAACCACAGTAAGTGTATGAAGTCCAGGTTCAGGATTTAATTCTAAATGATGGAAATGTTCCGTGCTGCCTAAATAGGTGTTGTCCAAATGCCAATGCAACACACTGCTCTGATCTCTGTGGGCCACTTTAAAGACTGTTCGACTTAGTTCACCATCCAAGCCACGCGGTACCAATATCTTTGCGTTATACGTTGGGTAAATCATTTGCATAGGAGATTCGTTTTGGGAGAGTCCTTTGCAGTCATTTCGTATTGGTGGAGCTTTGCGATAATCAGAATGTTTGTTTTTATAATAGTACTCTTCTACAGGCGGCAAAATAAACCAAGGCTTTTTTACAAAAGATTGCGTTGCTTCACAGCTGCTATTCACTTGCCATTCTTCACTCTGATCCAAATGCAAATTTTTGTGGTAAGGACAGGTTCCAAAACTCAATCCAGTAAGTGGTACCAAAACACTGTCTTTTTCACAAGCGTCCTTCGCTCGGTATCCACTTTTACTACAAACTTCTATTCTTGCCAATTCATCATAAGGCAATTCGAACCAAGGAGCATTGGGCAATAGATTAAAAACATCAAAAAGAATCGGCGCAGCTGCATGAACGCCTATCAAACCAGGACGGCCTTCTCCATCTGCATTTCCAACCCAAACACCAACGGCGTATTTTGGACTGACCCCAATCGCCCATGCATCTCGAAAACCAAAACTGGTTCCGGTCTTCCAAGCAATCCGTTTACTGGAATAAAATTTTTGCCAGTCACCTTCTGAATTTGGACGTTCCAATTTTTCCATGGCTTTAAAAGCAAACCAAATACTGGAGGCAGACACAACGGGCGCTTCACGTAGAAAGTTTTTTCTTTTGGTGGTAGTGGTCTCTTCGTTTTGGAAATAGGTAGGCATCCGAAAATCCTGAGGATCGTATAATCCATCTTCTTTATAAAAATTATTTAGCGTTCGAGCCATGCAAGCATAAGTATTGGTGATGTCCCAAAGTTTTGTTTCTGCACCACCCAAAATCAACGGAAGACCATAATGGGTAGAGGATTTTGTAATGGTGGTCAGTCCAAATTTCTGTAAACCGAAATGGAACTTTTGCAAACCAAAATCTTGCAGCAATTTTACCATAGGAACATTCAAAGACCGAGACAACGCCTGATCCGCGGGCACCAAACCTTCGTAATCTCGATTGTAGTTTTCCGGTTGATAGTTTTTAATATTAGTTGGAACATCCTGCACCATTGCTGCAGGCAATAAACTGCCTTCGTTGAGCATCATGGAGTAGAGTAGGGGTTTGAGAATGCTTCCTGTGCTACGCGGTGCTTTTATAATATCAACGGAAGGGTGGTGTGCGGCAGGTAGGCTTGGCACGTTCCCATGATAAGAAAGCACTTTGCCTGTTTCAACTTCCAAAACCAAAATAGCAGCGTTATTTATTTCATTTGCACTTAGGTGTTGATGGTGTTTGTTTAAAATATCTTTAATTCGACTTTGCAAATTTTGATCGATACTCGTTTTGATTCTTCCTTGTTTTGAACTTGTAGGATTTTCTTTTCGAACCCGTTCTAAGAGATGAGGAGCCAATCTCGGCAATGGATGTGGTTTTTGGGGAAGACTTTCTTCAAGCGAAAGACTGTGGGTCGTTTCATCAATGATTCCTTTTTCCAAAAGTCTTTTTAATAAGCGATTTCTTTTGTCCAAAAGCCGTTGTCGATTTCTCCCGGGATGGATAAGGGAAGGACTGTTCGGTAAAACGGCCAGAGTAGCGGCTTCTGCCCAAGTGAGTGTATTTCCTTCTTTTCCAAAATACCTCCAGCAGGCGGCATCTAAGCCCACTACGTTGCCACCGAAAGGAGCATTGGAAGCATATAGTGCCATGATCTCCTCTTTATCGAATTTCCACTCTAGTCGAGTAGCTTGGATGGATTCAATTCCTTTTTGAATTAAATTTCTCTTACTCCCTTTTCGAGCCATACGCATGACCTGCATGGTAAGCGTACTTCCACCAGATACAATTCTCCCTGCCTCAATATTTTGCTTAACAGCACGGCCAAGACCAATTGGATCAATTCCCCAATGCTTCTTAAATCGCTGGTCTTCGAATTCAATAATGCATTCCTGAAATTTTTCTGGAACTTTGATTTGATGCGGAAAACGCCATTGACCATCTTTGGCAATTTTGGCGCCCAACAAGTTTCCATCTTTATCATCTATTACCGCAGATA
>CALIAG010000261.1 GCA_938041325.1 uncultured Saprospiraceae bacterium
AGCATTGCACGTAAATAGCTCTGCCACGACTGCCATTGGAAACGATTACGGATTCGATCAAATCTTTTCTAGACAAATTGAAGCTAAAGGCCAACAAGGCGATGTTTTATATGCTTTGTCTACTTCCGGCAATTCACCAAATGTATTGAGAGCAATTGAAGCGGCTAAGAAAAAGTTTATGGTAGTAATCGGAATGACCAATTCTGATGGTGGAAAAATGAAAGACAATTGCGATTATATTTTACAAATGCCGACACTAGATACGGCAAGATGTCAGGACGCGCATATTGTGCTGGGACATATTATTTGTGAGTTAGTAGAATCAGGTATATATGGTCAATAAAAAAAACGGTACCGAATGAATCGATACCGTTTTGTAGTTTGGGACGCTTTCTTACCTGAAAAACTTAAGTCCCGTAGCAAGTTCTTGTTTCTTATTCCTGCTTCACAAATTTTAAGATTGAATTTTTATTATAAGCATCTTTAATGTGGACGGTATACATACCTGATGGCAAATCATTGACTTCAATATAGCTTTGATTCTCTCCTTTGAAGGCTTCAAAATTTTTACTCATCACATAATTTCCTCTTGCATCGTATAGGTCAAGAGTTATGTTTGAATCCGCTTCACTTTCCAAATTTATAATCAAATAATCTGTCGTCGGATTAGGATAACTGGAAATCAAACGAGTAAGCTGCCTTTTTTCCAATTGTCTGAACGCTAGGTTGGCTTGATTTGCGGGACTAATAATGTCTAAAGCCTCATCATCTTCATTTAGAGTACAGCAAGTACCATTACCGGGAGTAGAATCTACATCATTTTCGTTTGCAGTTTTTACCTGACCATAAATATTGAAGGGAGCATCATCCGCCAACGTAAATAAAGTCAATTCCAAAGTCGCTGTTGTGTTGGCTGGGATCGTCCCAACATCCCATTCTTGCAGCCAAGAATTGTATTCCCCTTGCGTTGCATCTTGACTGGTAAAAACCAAACCTTCTGGTCTAGGCAAATCTATGATAACGCCAGTCGCATCCACACTTTCTTCATTAAAAACATTGACTACTATATTGACTCGCTCGTAAATATTAAAAGTGGAATTCACAGCGAAAAGAGTCATGCTCAAATCAATTCCTTCTCCAGAAGGACCAAAAACAAGTTCATCGGTATTGTTGTCTAAGTTTGGATCATTCACAGAAGGGGCTTCTATGCTTCGCTCCACAGTATAGGTTTCTGGAAAGGGTGGAGCAGACTGCAACAAACGGTTCACATCCAATTGTAGACTTTCTCCTGCGGCAAGATTGGGAATTTCCCAAGTCACCACAGCGAGGAATGGCCCCGTCTCGGTTACTAAAGTTCCAGCAGGAGGTTCTCCATAATTGAGAAACGTTCCCACACTCAATCCATTGAGTCCAAGATAAACGCGAATGTCTTCAGCATTTTCCGGACCATTGTTTGAAACGATGTAGGAGAATTGAACTGTTCCTCCATTTACAGTTGGATCGTCTGTGATCAATTGCAATTCTAAATCTGTAGTAACCATATTTGGAGCTCTGGTGAATAATTGGCTGTCCGAATTATTATCCTCATTTGGATCAATAACTGAAGGTGCGCTTATGCTACGTGTTACGGTGTATTCTGCTGGATCAGGATTTTGTAGTGCAAGAATGAAATTGCTCAGTTCATAACTTATACTTTCACCTGAAGCTAAACTTGGAATAATCCATCCAACATTCAAAAACGAAGATCCACCTTGGAATCTATAACCAACAGGAGGCTCGTTTGTAGAAAGAAAAACTCCCGGAAGTGATCCAGAAACCCCCAAATTCGCTATGATATAATGAGCTGTCTCTGGTCCATTATTGGTAACGGTGTAAGTATAGGAAACTTCACCGCCATCTGAGCTAATCGATGGATCATCTGTACTTATATCAATAGCAATGTCTGCTTGTGTTTTATTGCAAAATACATCAACATATTCGAGTGGTTCTCCTGCTTCACTGTTGAAGGTAAAGTAAAAATCTCTAATTTGTCTGAAGTCCCCTTCAAACGTTCCAGGAGGGATCAAACGCTCAGGCAATGTCGCAATCAAAGTAACGTCGATTGTTTGACCTGGAGCAACCTGTGGAATTTCTACTTCACCATAAAGTAAATCACCACCAAATGGATCAACAGAGAGGAATATGTTTTGGAAAAAATACAGCGTTCTTGCTGAGCTAGTTGTCGTACTATTGTTTGTAAAAGAAAGATCATAAGTCAATTGACCTCCAGGAACAGCGTATTCATTTGGACAAGAAATTTCATTTAAAACCAAGCCTCCATTGTCTCCTTCTAAAACAAGTTGCGTGAATACAGCATTATTGGTTTCTACTAATTCTTCGACTGTATTGCTAAAGTCAATCGTTGCACCAAGGGTATACTGTCCAGGAGTAAAAGTATTAGGGATTGTCAATTCGTAAGTATAAGGTACAGGTGTTATCACTTCAGTAATCGGAGCAATAGTTTGCGAGGCAATAACCGTTGCCTGATTGGTTCCGTTTTCACTCAAGGTGAAAGCAACATCGGTAGCTGGACCAGGAATATACAAACTTCCGACAACGTAACTTACGGTGATTGTTTCGCCAGGAACCAAAGTCGTAGGCGTCGCATTGAGTTGTCCAATAACGAAATCAGGTTTTGTATTTACAATTGGAATTGTTTCTATAAGGATATTATTGGATTCGTCGGATTCATCCAATTCATCGAATATATCAATAATAAAAGTAAGCGCTAATTCGTCCGTAATGAATTCGAAAACGGTCACTTCTACATCGGTGTAAGTATAGCTTTCTCCTGGTTGTAAATCAAAAGTTGTTTGTGGAGTCCAAATTCCGAGTTGATTGCTATTGAAAAGAATCTGTAATGGACCTCCTTGAGTCGCTGGCGCAGTTCCAATATTTGTAACAGTGACATCAATGGTAAATTGCTCAAAAGTTTCAACGCTATTCGGCAAACCGCTGACTTCGGAAACAACTAAATCGGGTAGCCCATTTACCACAGGGACAGTTGCTATATAGTTGTTGTTTGATTCATTAGATTCTTCTAGATTATTGAATATGTCAATGAAAAAACTAAGTTCTAATTCATCCGTAACAAATTCGAAAACAGTTACTTCAATATCGGTATAAGTATAGCTTTCTCCCGGTTGTAAATCAAAGGTTGTCTGCGGACTCAAAATTCCCAATTGACCACTATTGACAAGAATCTGCAGCAAACCACCTTGAGTCGCAGGAGCAGTTCCAATATTTGTAACGGTAACATCGATTAAAAATGTCTCAAAAGTTTCAACACTATTCGGTAAACCACCAACATCAGAGATTACCAAATCGGGCAGCCCGTTTACTACTGGAATTGTTGCCGTAAACGTGTTATTTGATTCGTTGGATTCATCCAAATCAGCGAATATGTCAATGATAAAAGTAAGCTCTAGTTCAACGGTAACAGATTCGAAAACGGTCACTTGAACATCTGTATAGGTATAGCTTTCTCCAGGTTGTAAATCAAAGGTCGTATCTGGAGTCCAAATTCCAAGTTGATTGCCGTTGAAAAGGATCTGTAACAAACCACCTTGAGTAGCTGGAGCAGTTCCAATATTTGTAACGGTAACATCAATAAAGAATATCTCTGAAGTTTCAACACTAGTTGGCAAACCGCTTACATCAGAAACTACTAAATCTGGTAAACCTCCAGCTCCATTCAAGGTCACTACTGCCTCATCGTCTTCATTGACTACACAACAGCTTCCATTATTAGGAGTCGAATCTACGTCGGGTTCATTCGCTCTGGTGATCTGTGCATAATTAGTGATTGGATCGGTATTCAATGCAAAAAGAATCAAGGAAAGCGTTTCAACAGATCCTGCCTCTACTGTTCCAACATTCCATTTGCCATTCCAATTTGAATAAGATCCTGCAGTCACACTTTGTGAAGTAAAAGCCAAGCCATCTGGAACTTGAAAATCTACTTCTACATTTGTTGCGTCTTCATCTCCTTCATTGAATATAGATAGAGTGTAAAATACATTGGTGTAAATACTCGGATTTATATTGCCAACGTTTAAAGACAAGCTCAAATCAACTCCTGATCCATTATCGATTTCATTCACAGTGAAACTGAAAAACTCACTTTGATTATCTGTCTCATCCGTTTCAGAAATAGCATTATTGATGTCTGCTGTCATTATAATGAAGTATTCTCCAGGATTTTGATTTGGTGGAATTGTTATTTGACCTGGTACATTACTAGTGGTCCCAATTGGTGTGTTTCCTGTACTCACATTTCCTACTAGAACATCGTCATTGCTGACCGTCCCATCATTGGATAAGTAAACACCGATCTCGTAATCACCATTCACATCAACCTGACCATTGTTGATCAAATCGAAAGTGTAATTGATTACTTCTCCTTGATCTCCTTCTGATGCAATGTTGAAATCATTCAATTGTAGATTCGGTAGATCATTGTTTTGTCCTGTTATTTGTATAGATCTTACATAAAAATTATTAGCATTGTTCGGTTCGTCAATGTCATCTTCACTATCCGCATAAGCGAGGAAATAATAAAAACCGGGATTGGTATTGGCAGGAATATCGAAGAAAAAACTTCTCGTTTCTTCTTGCCCAATTTCTAAAGGAGTATTCTGCGTAATTGCATCCAAAACAATATCATTATTGCTGAAAGAAACATCTGTAGATAAATACAAAGTATTTTGAAAAGTACTTGTGATTCCCGAAAGACCAATGTTCTCAAATTGAATTTGCAAACTTCCAGATTCACCCGCATCTAACGAAGTTGGTTCGTTTAAAATCTGATTTAAACTAATATCTGGTCTTAAGTCCTGAGTTCCTCCTACATCTATAAGTGATCTGGCTTCATCATCTTCGTTTGGATTCGGTGCGTTTCCATTATTAGGAGCGGAGTCTGGATCTTGTGAACTTGATTGGATGACTTCTGCAAAAAGGTCCAAATCATTTGTTGCATTTCCTGCTAGTCGCACATTGATTCGAATATCTTCAACTTCTCCGCTTTGTAATTCTCTGTTGATATACCACAAGCCATCTTGTCCATACACGACCCAATTTGGATTGCTATCGCTGCCATAGCTGATTAGTGTAACGCCTTGTGGAAGCGGAAATAGAACTCTTGTTAAACGTGTTGAACTCGGGCCGTTATTGGTTAGTTCCAAATTGATAGTGAATTCATTACCTGGATTTACGGAATAAGAGGATTGAAGGAATTCAAGACTAACGTCTGCAAGGTTTAAAGTTGCAGCAGCCTCATCATCTTCGTTTGGAATGATTCCAGAATTATTGTCTGGTGTAGAATCCGGGTCATCTTCACTGGATTGTTTTACTTGTGCGAATGCATAAACGGGATCTTCCGTCAAGGTAAATAATTCTACTTCTAACGTAGCTGTTTCTCCAGAAGCAACGCCAAAGTTTTTCCATTCTCCATTCCAATTGCTGTAGCTTCCAGAAGAAGCTGTACTGCTTGTAAATGCCATTCCATCAGGTTGTGAAAAATCGATGACAACCGATGCAGCATCTTCTGGTCCGGTGTTGGTAACGCTAAGGGTATATGTTGTATTGGTATAAATTAAAGGGGCGGACTCGCTTACCGTCATTGAAAGTTCAAGATCAGCAGTTGCGAGGTTGTTGGTAATAGAATTTGTAATATATTCTTTGATGTGAGATTCTTGATCGCTTTTTATGTCGTCATTTTGTGTTTCTAAATCTTGTAATAAATTTGGAAAAATAGTGAAACCCAAAAGTCCAATAAAAAGAAAGAATGAATTGAATTGTAATGGCTTGATGTTCATATTTTTTTG
>CALIAG010000262.1 GCA_938041325.1 uncultured Saprospiraceae bacterium
TTTTGAAAATTATAAGTGAACAGTTGTTAAAACAAAACAACAACTTACGTAGCAAAATCACATCTAATGAAAGGTCTGTACCTAATGTTTATGGTATTGGGCATGATGCAAATGACATCTTGTACTGAGCAATCCGTTTCCCAAAACTTCCAGCCCATTAACTTAACTATTGAGTATGACAGGGATATTCCAATTGACGAAAAAGTCAGTATGACTCTTCACGAAAATAAAGATGAAATGTCGAAAGTTTTATCTGGTAGAATCAAACGCAGAGGTGGGTATTCGATTATTTATGATAAACATTCCTATGAGATAGATTTGGAATCTGACCACTCTATAGCAGGCTTGGCAGCAGATGATGATTGGGTTTTAAACGCCAACTATATTGATAAGACCTTCATGAGACATGTGCTCTCCTATGAACTTTTTAGAGAAATGGATTCGAATAATTGCGCATCACATACCCATTACGTTGAAGTGAATTTGAATGGAAAATACAATGGCCTTTATGTCTTAATGGAAAAAGTTGATCGGTCTGTATTAGGCGTTGACAAATCAGATAGCGCAGCTTTCATTTTTAAAGAACCACATCTTTTTAGAAGCAATTATGACGATGTTGTTCCTCAAGATCCCGAGAATTTCCACCAACAGACTTTTCCTAAAATAGAAGTAGAAGATAAAAATGAATTGGTTGAGGAATGGAGGAGTTTAATATTGAATTCAAATGACAACGAGTTTACCACAGAGATTGAAGTCCTCTTTGATTTGCAGAATCTAATAGATTGGCATTTGCTGTTACTGATTAGCAACAACAGCGATGGAATTTTGAAGAATTTTTATTTGTACAAAAAAGATGCTTTTACGAAATTAAGAATTGCACCCTGGGATTATGACCATTCGTTTGGAAGGGATGGTGACAACGAACTGAACCTAGATACTCGTCCATTGGATATCAATCGCTCTATCTTGTTTTCAAGGCTCTTGACTTTTGAATGGTATACCTCTTTGTTGAAATCCAGATGGTTGGAGTTGAATGAAAATAATTTACTTAGCAATGGAGGATTAAAAAACAGGATAAATAAGAAAAAAGAAAATTTAAAATCAATCGTTGATAAAAACTTTGAACTTTGGCCACTAGATGCGGAGCATTATTATGATGAAAACAATTTTGAGGAGGAAGTTAATATAATGTTTGAGTTCATTGATCTTAGGCACCAAAGGCTTTCAGATTACTTTGAGCAGTTATAAAAAAGAAATCCTTTCACAAGACACTGTGAAAGGATTCCTTTAATTATTTCTTTTGAATTGTTATTCCAGCACTTCTTCTTGCAACCCAATCCCTAGTTCATCCAATTGGTCATTAGCGATAGGACTAGGAGCGTCAATCATCATATCTCTGCCGGTATTATTTTTAGGGAATGCAATGAAGTCTCGAATTGAACTTTGTCCATTTAAGACAGCGCAAAGCCTATCAAAACCCAAAGCGATACCACCATGTGGAGGCGCACCATATTCAAAGGCTGACATTAAGAAACCAAACTGAGCTTCTGCTTCTTCTTTAGTAAAGCCTAGCAAATCAAAGTTTTTAGATTGTAATTCTCGGTCATGAATCCGAATAGAACCACCACCTATTTCTGATCCGTTGATCACCAAATCGTATGCATCAGCTCTTAAGCTTTTCATCGTTTCGTGATCTCCCTTCATCATCCTTTCCATATCTGCTTTTTTAGGAGAAGTGAATGGGTGATGCATGGCATGGAATCTTTCAGAATCTTCGTCCCATTCTAATAAAGGAAAATCAACAACCCAAAGTGGTTTGAAATCTCCTTCTTTTATTAATCCCATTCTATTGCCCATTTCCAAACGCAGTTCGTTCAATTGCTTTCTGGTTTTTTCATCTTCACCGGATAAAACGAAGAGTATGTCTCCCGCTTTAGCACCAAACTTTTCTGCCCAAATTTTTAGTTCATCATCACTGTAAAACTTTCCAACAGAAGACTTGAATGTTCCATCCGCATTGCATTTCACATACACCAGACCTTTTGCTCCTATTTGTGGACGCTGCATCCATTCTGTCAAAATTTTGATGTCTTTATTTGAAAATTTATCAGCTTGTCCTTCAGCACAAATTCCGACCACAAGTTCTGCAGAATCAAAAACTCCAAAGCCTTTTCCTTTTGCAAAGTCATTCATTTCTACAAACTGCATCCCAAATCTTAAATCTGGTTTGTCCGATCCATACAATCGCATTGCATCATCGTAAGACATTCTTGGAAAGTCAGGAAGTTCTACATTCAAGGTTTCTTTGAATAGGTTTTTAGTCAAAGCTTCAAATGTATTCAAAATTTGTTCTTGAGTAACAAAAGACATCTCGCAGTCAATTTGTGTAAACTCTGGTTGGCGATCCGCACGTAAATCTTCGTCTCTAAAACATTTTACTATCTGAAAATATTTGTCAAGTCCTGAAACCATTAAGATCTGCTTAAAGGTTTGTGGAGATTGAGGCAAAGCATAAAATTGACCTTTGTTCATTCTACTCGGGACCACAAAATCTCTGGCTCCTTCTGGTGTACTTTTGATCAGCACTGGAGTTTCTACTTCGATAAAACCTTCACCGGATAAATATTTTCTAGTCGCTATTGCTAGTTCTGATCTGAAAATTAGGTTTTTCTGAACAACGGGTCTCCGTAAATCGAGGTATCTGTATTTCATTCGCAATTCATCTCCACCATCTGTCTCTTCTTCAATTGTAAAAGGAGGGGTTTTTGAAGCATTCAAAACCTCTAAGGTTTTTACTTCTATCTCGATGTTACCAGTCGGACGATTTGGATTTTTATTGGTACGTTCTCTGACCAATCCCGTTATTTTCAGCACATACTCTCTTCCTAATTTGCGGGCTCTTCCACAAATTTCGGCCTCATCATCCATATTGAACACCAATTGCGTGATTCCATATCGGTCTCTCAAGTCAATGAAAGTCATTCCTCCAAAATCTCTACTGGTTTGAAGCCATCCACTTAAAGTAACTTCTTGACCTATGTGGTCCATTCGTAATTCTCCGCAATTGTGTGATCTGTACATTTTAATGTGTGTTTTTAAAGTAATCTTTTAAAGGTAGTTGAGTATTAAACTCATCTTTGAGTTGAAACGTTCCCGCAAAAATAAAGTTTCTCATTGAATTATATCTAAGTAGTTTGATGGAAATAAATTAATCAAATTTTGATTTATTTTTTATCTGTCCTTTAGGCATTCAAAATGATGATTTTTTTACGTTTTACATGTAAGAGTCTTGAGAAGGTAAACTTAAAGTCATTTTTTGGTTAAAATAAGGCTTACGTAGGCGAAAAGTTCGACATTTACAGTTCAATGACATATAACTGCCTATTGAAAATTACTTTTGGTATTGGCAGATATATTCAAAAATTTACATGTTAAAGCGTTATAAAATACTAACTGTTTCACATCGAAAAACCTCTCTCAAAGAGTTAGGAGGGTTTGTCATGGAAAATGGGGAAGAAAATACGCTTAAAGATCAATTGAGCGAGATTAAATCAAGGTTTGGTTTTAATGAGCTGTTTTATATGGCTACCTGCAATCGAGTCATGTATTTATGGGATTCAGAAAAGGATTTTTCTACCGAAGAAATTCATTCGCTTTTCCAATATTCCAATAAGAAATTGACTAATGAGAAGATCAGTGAAAATGTAATATTTTTGGAAGGAGTGCATGCACTGAATCATCTTTTTGAAGTAGCAGCATCTATTGATTCGATGGTAGTTGGGGAGCGTGAAATATTGAGACAATTGCGTGATGCCTACGGTTTGTGCAAAGAATGGGGTTTGACAGGAGATCATCTTCGTCTGGCTTTCAAGCATACTGTACAAACCGCAAAATTGGTCTATGCTAAGACAAGAATAGGGGAGAAGCCAGTTTCTGTAGTCTCATTGGCCATCAAAACAATGCTTCAAAAACAAGTTCCCGTAGATGCTCGGATTCTTTTGGTTGGAGCAGGACAGACGAATGGATTAGCTGCTAAGTTTTTAAAAAAACATAAGTTCACTGATGTTACGATTTTCAATCGTAGTTTGGATAAAGCAGAAAGGTTGGCTTCAATGCTATCCGGAACCGCTTTGCCATTGTCCAATTTAGAAGAATACAGAAGAGGTTTTGATGTAATGATTACTTGCACTGGGACGACAGAATCTTGGATTGATAATGACTTGTATTCTAAATTATTGAATAAAGAAGAAGGTCAAAAGTTGATAATCGACCTTGCCATTCCAAATAATATTTCAACAGAAGTGATTGAAAACTTTGATGTTGATTACATCGAAATCGATGCATTGAAAAATCTTGCTGAAAAGAACAAAGCTTTTCGGACAAAAGAAGTTTTTGCTGCAAGAGAAATTTTGATAAAAGAATTAAGAGATTTTGGAAGCCATTTCCAAGAAAGACAAATTGAAAAAGCAATGCACTCTGTTCCCACAGAGATCAAAGCAATCAAACAACACGCAATGAATCAAGTCTTTAAAAAAGAGTTGGATGGATTAGATGATAATGCGCGGGATTTGATGGAGCGAATGTTGACCTACATGGAAAAGCAATGTATCAGTATTCCTATGAAAGCAGCAAAAAAGGCTGTAATGTAATTTGTAAATACTAGACCTTCTCTTTTCTAAATTAAATGTTGCTTCTTTTCGTTTACTAATATTTCACACAAATATTTTTTGCTTCAGTAAAGAAACGCAAAGCTTCTACACCTCCACCTCGTCCAATACCAGAGCTTTTCAAACCGCCATAAGGAGTTCTTCTGTCCTGAAGATTCCAAGCGTTTATCCATATCATTCCTGCTTCAATTTGATTGGCAATTCTATTGGCTTTAGAGATGTCTTTTGTCCAAATACTTGCGGATAATCCATGTTCGGTTGAATTGGCATAAAATAGAACCTCTTCTTCTGTATCGAAAGGTGTGATGGTAACGAGAGGGCCAAAGATTTCTTCTTGGTTGGTTCTGGAGTCGTGTTTTAATCCTTCCACTATTGCAGGGCGCATAAAGTATCCGCCTTCTAATTCTCCCTTCATTTTGATGGGCTCCCCGCCACAAAGAATACGTCCTCCTTCCATTTCTGCCAATGCAATATAGGACAAGACTTTTTCCATATGCGCTTTAGAAATCAAAGCTCCTAAATCAGTAATTGGTGCAAATGGATCTCCGATTTTAAGAAACTGAGTACGCTTGATTAGTTCATCTTTAAATTTATCATAAATCGGTCTTTCTATAAAAATTCTCGATCCAGACAAACAGAGTTGGCCATTATTCGAATAAGAGGAACGAAGGGTTTGGATCATCATCTGATCAAAATCGCAATCAGCAAAAATTATGTTGGGGTTTTTTCCACCCAATTCCAATGACAGTTTTTTTAATGTTGGAGCTGCGAGTTGAGCAATTTCTTTTCCCGATTTGATCGAACCAGTAAAGGAGAGTGCGGTAATTTTCGGATGGGCAACGATTGCCTTTCCAGCAGAAGAACCTGTGCCATGTATGATGTTTAAAACTCCTTCTGGAAGGCCCGCTTCAATACAAGCTTTGGACAATAAATAAGCGGTCATTGGAGAGAGCTCTGAGGGTTTCGCAATGACACAATTACCAGTAGCGAGTGCAGGAGCGATTTTCCAGGTGAACAAATCCAATGGAAGGTTCCAAGGAGCAATACAGCCCACAACCCCAAGAGGTTGTCTCAAAGTATAGTTGATGGCTTCGTTTTCAACGTTATGGGTCTCTGATGAATGATGTAAAATAGAAGTTGCAAAGAAACGGATATTCTGATGTGAGCGAGGGATGTCAACGGTCTTGGCCATAGAGATAGGCTTGCCGGTATCTATGGTTTCAGCTTGTGCGAAAGCATCTGAATTTTGTTCGATGATGTCAGCTATTCTGGAAAGGATTCTAAAACGTTTGTCAATTCCCATTTTGGACCAAATGAGAAAAGCCCTTTCTGCAGCTTCGACGGCAATATTTATATCTGCAGGACCGGAGTCTGGAAGGTAGGAATAAACCGTTCCTAAAGCAGGATTAATGTTTTCTAAATACTCTCCGGAATCAGAAGGAATGAGAGCCCCGTTGATGTAATTTTTGATATACTTATCGGGTGTCATTATAGTATCTTTTCGTTTCGTTCAAATATTCAACAGCTGATATGAGCTATTAAACTAAGCAAAATTGAACGAAAACAGACTACCAAAGTATTTTAAGAAGCGGTATTT